>NZ_JAOCDF010000079.1:0-883 GCF_029840775.1 Empedobacter sp. GD03865 | reverse complement strand
AGGACTGTCTCTTAAAGTGTGTAAGTTCAAAAATTAAGCTTGGGTTAGGTTCTACTTTTTAGAGTCTAACCCTTTCTTGATATAGGATTAAAAATTGATCAATAATAACTCCCCAGTTTCTTACTGGCATAGACCATTTTTTAGTTGCTTCTCTCACAGCCAAATATACGGATTTCATAACAGCTTCATCTGTAGGGAAGGATAATTTATTTTTAGTGTACTTCCTTATTTTACCGTTTAGATTCTCAATTAGATTGGTGGTATATATGATTTTCCTAATATCTACGGGGAATTCAAAGAAAACCGTAAGGTCTTCCCAGTTGTTTTTCCAGCTTTGGATGGCATAAGAATATTTATGTTCCCACTTAGAAGCAAAATCATTTAAAGCAGCTTCAGCAGCCTGTTTAGTTGGCGCGTTGTAGATTTCTTTCATATCAGCAGTAAACTGTTTCTTATCTTTCCAAACAACGTATTTACAAGCATTTCGAATCTGATGTACTACACATATTTGTGTTTTAGATTCAGGAAAAACGGTACGTATGGTATCGGTAAAACCATTTAAGTTATCGGTTGCTGTAATCAAGATATCTTCAGTTCCTCTAGCCTTCATATCGGTTAAAACACTCATCCAAAAGGATGATGACTCATTTTTACCTAACCATAATCCTAAAACTTCTTTGCGTCCATCGCGTTTTAAGCCTACTGCGATATAAATGGTTTTATTAATTACTTTGGAACCTTCTCTAACCTTAAAAACAATTCCGTCCATCCAAACGATTAAATAAACAGGTTCTAATGGACGATTTTGCCAAGCTATAATGTCAGAGGTGATAGCATCTGTTATACGAGAAATCGTGGATTGAGAAACGTCAAAATTGTAGAC
>NZ_JAOCDF010000078.1:0-888 GCF_029840775.1 Empedobacter sp. GD03865 | reverse complement strand
CGATCAATAATTAGATCAATATCTTCAGAAAATCGATCAATTAAAAGATAAGCTTTGCTTAATGATGTACCACCTTTAAAGATAATTGAATCCGCATATTGAGATTGAAAAATAGCTTTTAATAAAATGCAAACCCACCAATCTTTCTCTACAACAAAGGCAGGTAAGCCTTTTGAAATTCCCGTTTGTTCCAGAACTTGTATTTGTTGCTCTTTAGTTAGATTGATCCACATATTAACGAGTTGTATAAAGATTATTGATTATTTTTTGAATCCAAACAGGTGCATATTTCAATTGTTTTTGAATAACTTGTTCGTTTAGGTGAAGGATTGAAGGTTTTATTTGATTAAAAAAATCATCTGTTATTTCTTTTTGCCCTATTTCTTTAAAAGCTTGAACAATCAAGTGTAATAATTCGTCTTTAATAGCAAAGCTTTTAGGAACTGTTTTTTTGAATTGAATAGTTCTATTTCCTATTTTTATTTCGCGTTGCGAACCATCGGTCAAGTAAACAGCTTTCAAAGGAATTTGAGTTGTTAAACCTAATAGATACAAAGCCAAAACTCCTGTTGGCGCAATACGAGCTTTATCCCGTTTAGCAATCTGTTTAGCAATTTCATCTACAGTCGGATAAATCTTTCCTAATAGCAAATCTTTTTTAGGTTTAAGATAAATACCATGTGTTAAACGCTCAACTAAACCTTCATTTTCTAAACGAGAGAGAACTTTACGGATGTTATCTGAAGAACCATATTTTGAAAAATCATCTAAAAAAAATATTTCGCCAAATGATGATTTTAAAATCTTTTTTTGTATCTTATTTTTAGATGTTTCTATCATATTTAAACAGTAATATTTGTCACAAATATAGTGAAAATTTGTGACATA
>NZ_JAOCDF010000077.1:0-946 GCF_029840775.1 Empedobacter sp. GD03865 | reverse complement strand
TATTCCTCGATCAGAATGAAATAGCATTCCTTTTTTAATCGATCTATTCTTTATAGCCATACGCCATGCTGATAAAGTTGTATCTTCAGTACTCATCGTATTGCTCAAACTCCAACCAATGACCTTTCTATCATATAAATCGATAATTGTTGTTAAATATAAAAATCCTTCTTGAGTTTGAATATAAGTAATATCTGATACCCATTTCATAGAAGGTTTTGAAGCGTAAAAATCTCGATTAAGAAGATTATTTACAGTTAAATAATTATGTTTAGAATTTGTTGTAACTCTAAACTTTTTACTTAATTTACTTCTTAAACCAAGCTCTTGCATATATTTAGCAACTGTTTTAACTGATATTCTGTAACCTAAAGCATTTAATTCTGAATGAATTCGAGGACTTCCATATCTCTGCTTGAATTTAAAATATAGATACTTTATTTTATCTAGCATCAAATTTTTTCTCAAAAGTCGATTGGAGCAACCTTTATTTTTCCATTTATAATAGCTGCTGGAGTGGATTTTTAAGATAATACACATTTTCTCAATCGGAAATTGGCACTCGTGATTCTTTATAAATCTATATTTCATCGACCGTTCTTGGAGAAAATGCTGATTGCTTTTTTTAAGATATCACGTTCTAATTCTGCATCTTTAAGCTTTCTTTCTAATTCAACTATTCGCTCCTGTTCAGGCGTTAGTTTTAAATTACCTTTTCCTGGAAAACTATTGGATCCGTATTCTTGATAATCTTTGCGCCATTTGTATAATAAGGAGGCTTTTATTCCAAGTTCCCTTGCTAATTCCGATATATTACTTCTTTCATAACTCAATTCTACCGCTCGTAATTTAAATGAAGCATCGTAATGATTTTTTATTCCTTTCATAATTGTAAGATAAGTATTATATACCTTTTCTTACTCTGGAACTTTCGTTAGGATATCCA
>NZ_JAOCDF010000076.1:0-994 GCF_029840775.1 Empedobacter sp. GD03865 | reverse complement strand
GGATTGAAAAAATCAACTGTTTCATCACAAACAATTACAGCATCTACGTTTGCTCCATCTCCAGTTCTTAAAACTGCACCAAGATTTCCAGGCTTTTCTACCGCTTCCAAAACAACAACCAATGCATTTTCTGGTAATTGTAAATCTGTCAATGTCGAAGATTTCGTGTTATAGACACCAATAATTCCGCCTGTCGATTTTCTATACGCAAGCTTCTCAAAAACTTGTTTGGTAATTGTAAATACTTTTGCTTGTCCAAAATCTATTGATTTGTTATAAATATCTTCGCAAATATAAATTTCAACCGCTTCGTAACCACCTTTTACAGCCAATTCATTTTCTTGTGTTCCTTCCACAATAAATAAACCTTGATTTTTACGTTCTCTTGATTTTTCTTGCAATTTCAGCAAGTTTTTAATCCTTGGATTCTGAAGACTCTCTATTAACATTTTGCAAAATTAATTCTTTTTCAGTCAAAAAAATATAGAATTTTCATTTAACATTTTTATCAGTTAAAAAACTCATTTTCAATCATATTTAATTTATATTCAGTATAAACTTATATTTTTTGTACCTTTGCACCTTAAAATCAGAATTTTCGTATGACCAAAGATGGAAAAATGGAGTTGATGGCTCCTGCTGGGAATTTCGAATCGTTACAAGCAGCTTTAGATAATGGAGCTGATTCTGTATATTTCGGAGTTGAGCAGTTGAATATGCGTGCGAGAGCATCAATAAACTTTACAATGGACGATTTACCAGAAATCGTAAAACGTTGTGAGGAAAAAGGTGTGCGTTCTTACCTTACTTTAAATACAATTATATACGATCACGATTTATCTTTAATCAAAAACTTGTTGGACAAAGCAAAAGAAGCGAAAATTACCGCTGTTATTGCGATGGATCAATCTGTTATTGCCTATGCAAGACAAATTGGGATTGAGATTCATATTTCGACACAAATTAACGTTACGAATATCGAAACAGTAAAATT
>NZ_JAOCDF010000075.1:0-1072 GCF_029840775.1 Empedobacter sp. GD03865 | reverse complement strand
TGTAAGCTTCCCCAAAAACAAGAACATTTAAAAATATAGTTTTTAAATTTGGAAGACTATGAAAAACAGTAAATTTTCAGAAGTTCAGATCATCAAGATTTTATCTGAACAAAATCAAGGAAAAGCAGTAAATGAGATTTGCCGCGAACACGGCATCAGCCAGCCGACATTTTACAAGTGGAAAAGTAAATACGGAGGATTGGATGTGCAGCAACTCTCGAAAATGAAGGAACTGGAAAAGGAGCTTTCGCAGTATAAAAAAATTGTAGCGGAACTTACCCTGGAAAATGTGGTCATGAAAGATGTGATTTCAAAAAAGTTTTAACACCTTCTGAGAAGCGGGAACTGGTTGTTTATTCCAAATCAGAACACGGAATAAGCACTCGGAATGCGTGTAAACTTTTTATCATATGCAGTTCTGTGTTTTACTACAAAAAGAAGACGAACAATGAAGACGACAAGATTCGGGAGGAACTGGTTTCGCTTGCAAACCAGCACCAGACCTGGGGATTTTGGACGATGCATCACCGTTTGAGAAACTTGGGTTTTGGGTGGAATCACAAACGGGTTTACAGGATTTACAAATCGATGAAGCTAAATTTGAGAAGCAAAAGGAAAAAACGCCTTCCAGCAAGGATTAAAGAGCCCTTACTTCGCCCGATTTATCCTAATATTACTTGGAGTATGGATTTTATGCACGACACTTTGGAATGCGGTAAAAGCGTGAGAAGCCTTAATATCATTGATGATTTTAACAGAGAAATTTTAAATATTACCATTGATACCAGTTTACCATCAGCAAAAGTAGTTTCGCAACTGGAACAACTGATCGACTGGCGTGGAAAACCTGAAAAAATAAGAGTGGATAACGGTCCGGAGTTCATTGCAGAAAAATTAAAAGATTGGTGCGGCAAGAATGAAATTGTCCTTCATTATATTCAGCCCGGAAAACCAACGCAAAACTCTCTGGTGGAGAGATTCAACCGAACTTTTCGGACAGAATTTTTAGACGTTTATCTTTTTGAGAACATCAAGCAAATGAGAAACTATTCGGAAATCTGGATGTGGATGT
>NZ_JAOCDF010000074.1:0-1104 GCF_029840775.1 Empedobacter sp. GD03865 | reverse complement strand
GGCGGTTTCAAGTTGCTAATGCAACGTTTAAGTAAAAATAGTAAAAAAAATGATTATTTGATTTGTTGAATAATCATTCGGTTAAAAACTTGAGCAGGTGAATATCCATCGAGCACTTTTCTCGGTCTTTCATTGAGTTCACGTTGCACCTTTTTGAGTTCTTTTTCTGAGTAAATAGAAAGGTCAGTACCTTTCGGGAAATAATCTCTTAAAAGTCCATTTGTATTTTCATTTGTTGGTCTTTCCCATGGCGAATATGGATGAGTGAAATAGACCTGCACTTTTGTATTTTTAGTGAATAACTTATGCTGAGCCATTTCGGTTCCATTGTCATAAGTCAATGACTTTTTCATGAGCTTTGGTAGCTTCTTAAATTCCTTCTCAAAAGCCTTACGAACAGTCTCCGCATTTTTGTCTTTTAGATGGACTAAAATCACTGCACGAGTTGATCTTTCGACCAATGTTCCAATAGCCGATTTATGATCTTTACCAATAATTAAATCACCTTCCCAATGCCCAGGAATCTCTCTGCCTATGACTTCTTGCGGTCTTTCATCGATAGAAATACGATCTTTAATTTTGATGTCTTTTGATTCTTTCGAACGAGCCGGACCTCTTGTTTTTTTCTTTTGTCTAAGCGATTCAATGAGTTTCTTTTTTAAGTGACTTTTACTGTGTAAATAGATATAAAAATAGATCGTTTCGTGGCTTACATTCATAGGTTTTTGATGTGGAAAATTCTGTTTTAAAAATATGGAAATTTGTTCAGGTGACCATCTTTTTTTAAGTTTAGCATGAACAATTTTTAGGAGCTTTTTATTGCTTAAAATTTTGCTTCTTCTATAGTTTTTATTCATCGAAATTTCAAAAGCAATTTGATTAGAAATGAAAGCATCATAAGCTCTTTTTTTGAATCTATTTACTTCTCTTGATATGGTACTTTTGTTTCGATTTAATAAAATAGCAATGGCTGAAATGGATAATTTTTGATCTAAATATTTCTCAATTTTAAATCGTTCTTGAAGGGTTAATCTTGTATAATTTTGGCTCATAACAACACTAAGTTAATAATTTATAGTGTTGCATTAGTTTTCTGAACCCGCG
>NZ_JAOCDF010000073.1:0-1199 GCF_029840775.1 Empedobacter sp. GD03865 | reverse complement strand
TCCTTTAGATTTGAAAATCTTAAATTGTAGTATAAAAAGAAGAGAAAAGAGTTTGAGTACACTATAACGAGTTCAGAGCTATATAATCTCATATTCTGATTAAGACTCAACTCTTTCTTATCAAATTCTCAAATAGAAATTCGGGTTAAAAACCCATTAGTAAGGAATCGAGTTATTGATAAGTTTCTCTTCTCATTAAATTCAAATTTATGGAAAAAATTGTTATTGGTATTGATGTGAGTAAATTAACTTTAGACATCTGCATTCAAGAAAATGGAGTGAATCGTTTTGATACTATTGCTAATACTGAAAAAGCTATCAAATCTTTTTTGAAACAATTTGTTAAGAGACAAAATATTCTAATTGGAATGGAGAATACAGGGAGATTTAACATCCTTCTTTACAACGTATTAATTCAACATTCTTTTGCTGTTTATGTCATCAATCCTTTGCATTTGAAAAAAAGTATGGGATTAGTTAGAGGTAAAAATGATAAAATTGACAGCGAACGTATTGCTGTATTTTTACTTAAAAATTATATGGATCTTCAACAGTGGAAGCCTAATTCGAAAGTCATTGAAAAGATAAAATTATTGAATGCTGAAAGAAAACATCGCGTTAAAATAAGAGCAGGATTACTAGCTCAAGCAAAAGATGAACAATTCTTAAAATCAACTATGGATAAAGCTGTATTACGCTTAAACACTAAGCTTATTGATGTCTTAACGAAACAAATTAATGAAATAGAAGAAAGAATCTATCAATTAATTAACGAAGATGAACAGCTTCATAATCATTATAAAAGAATACAATCAATTCCTGGTGTAGGAAAAGTTTTAGCATTTAATATGTTGATTAAAACAGATGGTTTTACAACCATAAATACACCTAGACAAATGGCTTGCTATGCTGGAATAGCTCCATTTGATTTTCAATCTGGAACTTCCATAAGGCGAAAACCGAAAGTTTCATCAATGGCTGATAAAGATTTGAAGAAACTATTGCATTTAGCTGCAATGAGTGCTATTCGTTTAGACAATGACTTGGCTATTTATTATCATCGAAAGGTAGAAGAAGGGAAAAATAAAATGTCTGTTTTAAATGCTGTTAGAAATAAAATTATTCATCGGATTTATGCACTAATTAAAAATCAAAATATTTATAAAAATAACTTGGTTTTGTCATAGAAATCAGAATGA
>NZ_JAOCDF010000072.1:0-1224 GCF_029840775.1 Empedobacter sp. GD03865 | reverse complement strand
AATATTATTGGTCAATCATTAGATATGTTTTTTGAAAAATATAGAATAGCTAATCCTAGACATTTTGGTGAAAACATAAGGAGAAGTTATGAAGGGCTTATAGTTGTTGTGCCAATTATTATGATGACAACTACCTTAAAACTTTTTCAGAAATGGATTGAAGATAATAGACAAATATCTGAACTGAAAAATTTGACATTTTCAATGGAGATAAATGAATTAAAAAATCAAATCAACCCACATTTTTTATTCAATATGTTGAATAATGTAAAAGCATTAATCAGAAAAGATCCTGAAATAGCGACAGATGTTATTATGAAACTTTCAGATTTTTTAAGATATCAATTATATGAAAATAATGAAGAAAAAACACCTGTTTCTTCAGAGTTGAAATTTTTAGCTAATTTTTTAGATTTAGAGAAAATTCGTCAAGAAAATTTAAATGTAGTTATAGAGACTGAAGCGAATAAAAGCGAATTAAATTCTACTTACATTCCGCCCAATTTATTTACAACATTTGTAGAAAATGCTATAAAGCATAGTGTTAATTTAAATGGAGAAGCAACTTATATAAAGGTAAAAGTTTCGATTATTGATAATCATTTACACTTTGTTTGTTTAAATTCTTTAGATCCTAATTACATCATTCCTAATAATAAATTTAAAGGTTTAGGGCTTCCAAATATTACAAGAAGATTAGAACTTTTGTACGGAAAAATGTATACTTTAAATATAGAATCTACAAAAGATGAATATGTTGTTAACTTAATAATTCCAATATGAATTGTATTATAATTGATGATGAGCCTTTGGCAAGAGAAGAAATGGAGTTATTAATAAACGAAGTTTCTGAATTAGAAATTCTAGGTAAGTTTCCGAATGCAGCTTTAGCTTCAAAATTTTTAAGTACAACACAACCAGATGTTATATTTCTTGACATAGAAATGCCATTAATTAATGGGATAGAGTTTGCGCAAAGTGTACCTAGAAATACTTTAATAATTTTTACAACCGCTTATTCAAGATACGCAATAGATAGTTATGAATTAGATGCTATCGATTATTTGTTAAAGCCAATTGATAAAAAGCGTTTAGAAAAAGCAATAAATAAGGCGACGTTTTTTTATAATTTCCTTTCTAATAAAAAGGTTGAAGAAAATACTGTTGAAGAGAATGATGATAATTTTTTATTTATAAAAGCCGATAGAAAACAATATAAAATAA
>NZ_JAOCDF010000071.1:0-1503 GCF_029840775.1 Empedobacter sp. GD03865 | reverse complement strand
CTGGATATGATCCCGCAGATAACATTCAAAACCTAAACGAACAAGAAACACAACAGCACTATTTTGATCAAATTATAAAAGTATTACCCTTATTAAGTGCTGAAAGAAAGCATTTGATTGAACTCTGTTTAAAACATGGATTTCAATACAAAGCGATTGCTAAAGCAATGGGAAGAGGAATCACTGAAACGAGTAACGAAATTAAACATGCTATTGATGATCTTAAGAAGATTTTAAGTCACCAAGATAAATTAATTATTAAAACCAAAACAGTCTCTACAGCAGAGAAGGAAAATCAAATATCTGAAACACAATCGTTGATTTTAAAACTTCGATGTAAGCATAAACAATCTTTTTCAACAATAGCTTCAGCATTACAATTGTCTCAAAAAGAGGTACACAATGAATTTATAGTCGCTTATAAATTCACTCAACAAAACAAAGTTCAATCCCTAAACTATTGATCATGGAAAAATCTACTTTAATACTCACTCGAAAAATACAAATACTTATCGATTTACCAACTCAAGAAGAACGCAAAGAGGCATTAGACAAGCTTTATAGATGGCAAAACAGATGTTTTAAAGCCGCTAATTTGATTGTTTCTCATTTGTATTTACAAGAAATGATGAAAGATTTTTTGTACCTCTCTGAAGGTGTTAAATATAAATTAATGGACGAGAAGAAAGATGCAGAGGGTATATTAAAAAATTCGCAAATGAGTACCACTTATCGTGTGCTATCAGACCGTTTTAAAGGTGAAATTCCAACCAATATATTATCTTGTTTAAATAATAGACTCCACAGTTCATACAACAAAGATTCTCAAAGATATTGGAAAGGAGAAGCTTCGTTTAAAAACTTCAAACGAGATATGGCATTTCCTTTTGGAGCAGAAAGTATACGTAGCTTCTCTTACAATCCTGAGAAAAAATGTTTTTGTTTTCGGTTGTTTCAACTTCCATTCAAAACCTATTTGGGAAAAGATTTTACAAGTAATAAAAGGTTATTGGAACAAGTGGTAAGCGGAGAAATTAAACTTTGTACATCACAAATAAAGTTAGAAAAAAGTAAAATATTTTGGTTAGCTGTTGTTGAGATCGAAAAAGAAAATCATCAATTACAACCCGAAATTATTGCAGAAGCTTCTCTCTCTCTTTAGAATATCCGTTGGTTGTAAAAATAGGAAAATCTCGGCTTACTATAGGAACCAAAGAAGAGTTTCTATACCGAAGGTTAGCGATACAAGCGTCCCGTAAACGAATACAAATTGGGGCAACTTATGCAAAATCGGGCAAAGGAAAAACGAGGAAACTAAAAGCGCTAGATAAAATGAGTCAAGTAGAAAAAAATTATGTGCATCATCGACTACATGTTTACAGCAGAAAGTTAATTGATTTTTGTGTAAATAATAAAGCAGGAACACTTATTTTAATGGATCAAGAAGAAAAGATAGAGCTGGCCAAAGAAGAAGATTTTGTACTGAGAAATTGGAGTTATTAT
>NZ_JAOCDF010000070.1:0-1607 GCF_029840775.1 Empedobacter sp. GD03865 | reverse complement strand
TACTATAACCAAACACAATGAATCAATATTTTATTAGAGCTAGATTATTTCCAACAATTCTTACTGCAATTCCAATTATCATTTTTATAAATTATGTCCTTAATAAAGAACTTTATCCTTCTTTAAATCAAATTTATTCTATTTTACCAACTTTAACTGGATTCGGAATTTCAGCAGCAATAATTTTCTTAAGTATCCAAATTAATAGAATAGTATCTAAAGAATTATTTCAACGGATATATTTTAAAGAAGAAATTGAAATGCCAACTACCAAATTGCTACTTTGGGCAAATGACAAATTAGATAAAGATTCAAAAATAAAAATAAGGAAAAAGATAAATGAAAAGTTTAAAATAAAACTAAAAAACGAAGCAGATGAAAACAATGATTTAAACGAATCTAAAAAACAAATAGCATTTGCTGTTTCACATATAAGAAACTATCTAAGAGGAAATATATTACTTTTTCAACATAATGTTGAATATGGATTTATAAGAAATCTAATAGGTGGTTCCTTAATTGCTACAATCATAAGCTTTGGAATTTTAATTTATTCTTATATTTCCAATGACTCGACTCTAAAAATCACATCGTTAATCCTTCTGTCTATTTATATAATACCAATTCTGTTATCAAAATTTATCCTTAACAAATTTGGTAATTATTATGCAAAAACTTTATATGAACAATTTTTAACTGATAATATATGAGTCAAACTGTAAAAATTATTTTTTGGGATGTTCAAGCTGGACACGCTACATATATTAAATCTCCAAATGGAAAACATATTGTAATTGACCTTGGTATCGGCTCTTTTGATGACAATAATCAAGGATTCAGTCCATTAATGTATTTGAAACATTATATGGGAGTTAAGCAATTAGATTATGTTATAATAACACATCCTCACTTAGATCACATTGAAGATATTGTCAATTTTGACGAATTAAATCCGAAGATTTTATTAAGACCCAAGCATATAACCAATGAGGAAGTTATGCAAGAGGAAAAAGCTACAACTACCATCAGAAATAGAGACAAGCCCATTTTTGAAAAGTATTGTGAAATAAACAACAGATATAATTCTCCTGTAGATGAAAATAATACATCTAATCCTAGAAAATCAGATAATTATGGTGGATTGAAAATCAGAACTTTTCATCCTACTAGTTGCAATAAAAACAATTTCAATAATCATAGTATAATTACTGTATTAGAATTTCAAGATATTAAAATTGTTATTCCTGGAGACAATGAAAGATGTTCATTCGAAGAACTTCTTTTAAAAGAATCTTTCAACGATGCGATAAAAGATGCAGATATTTTATTAGCGCCTCATCACGGACGTGAATCAGGATATAATAATGAATTTATGAATATAGTGAATCCTAACTTAACAATTATTTCTGATGGTCGCTTCTGTGATACAAGTGCTACTACAAGATACTCTCAAAAATCAAAGGGCTGGAAAGTACATTACAATGATGGTAGTAGCGAGGTAAGAAAATGTCTAACAACAAGAACTGACGGTGAAATTTTTGTTGACTTTGGTTTAAGAAGTGATGGAAAAAAATTCTTACAAGTGAAAACTAAAAAGTAGTACTTCT
>NZ_JAOCDF010000007.1:0-103602 GCF_029840775.1 Empedobacter sp. GD03865 | reverse complement strand
ATTTATTTTGTTTTTGGTCGAATTAAACCTTCTTGAGCAACACTACAAATTAGCTCACCTGATCTGTTAAATAGTTCTCCTTTTGTAAACCCTCTTGTATCCATTGTACTTGGGCAATCTACGCTCACTAAAATCCAATCTTGTAAATTTGGAGTTCTGTGAAACCAAATGGAGTGATCTAAACTTGCCATTTGAGTGTTACCAAAATGAGCCTTAGAAGCATGAGGTTTTAACGCTGTAGATAATAAATTATAATCAGAGCTGTAAGCGATTAACTGATGAACAACTTGCAAGGGTAAGTTTTCTGGCGCATCATTAAAATTCATCCAAACATTGCTATAACTTTCATAATCTTTTTTTTCTGCAAGGTTTAATGTTTCGACAGGTTTAAAATCTATTGGTCTATCGGCCATTATAAATTGCTTAGTAGCTTTTGGTAAAAAATCTCCGAACATTTCTGCAATTTGTCTCCAGCTGATTAATTCTTCTGGTTGTTTTACATCTGGAATTTCTTCTTGATGCTCGTAACCTTCTTGCTTTAATTGAAAAGAACATGCCATTACAAAAATAGCTTCGTTATTTTGTTTTGCTGTTACTACTCTTGTACTGAAACTTCCTCCATCTCTTAAAATAGCAACTTCATAATAGATTGGTTCGTCTAATTGACCAGCTAAAATGAAATATGAATGTAATGAATGACAAAATCTGTCTGTGTCTACTGTTTGGTATGCAGCATTTAATGCTTGTGCTACAACTTGTCCTCCAAAAACATGAGGACTTCCCATAAAAGAACTTTTTCCTTCGAATAGATTATTTTCTAACTTTTTGAGAGAAATTAATTCGATGAGTTCTTGTGTTGTTTTCATTATTAAATTTAAAATTTCAAATTATTTAATTTCTGCACATTTTGTTCTAATGCACATTTATATTCATTTTTCATTCGATAGACTAATTCTTCGGTTGAAATAATATCATGAATTCCAGAAACTCCGTGTCCAGCAGACCAAATGTCTTTCCATGCTTTATGTCCATCGCCTCCAATTAATTTCGAAAAATCTTCTTCTTTTTTTTCGTCTAAATCAATTCCAGAATGTATAATACTTGGTTTCAAGAAATTTGCATTTACACCAGAAATTCCATCTGTATAAATCACATCTTCGAAAGTAGAATCGACTAACATTGTTTTATAATCTTGATTCGCAGAGGCTTCTTTTGTCGCGATAAAACGAGTTCCGATGTATGCAAAATCAGCACCCATATTTTCAGCTGCTAAGATATCGTTTCCGTTGTTCATCGCACCTGCTAAAATTAAACAACCATCGTAAAAAGTGCGAATATCATCAATCAAAGCAAAAGGATTAGCCGTACCAGCATGTCCACCAGCACCAGAAGCTACAGCAATAATTCCATCTACACCAGCTTCAGCAGCTTTTTCCGCATGACGTTTTTTGATCACATCATGAAAAACCAAACCTCCATAACTATGAACTGCATCTACAACTTGTTTTACAGCACCAAGCGACGTAATAATAAGCGGTACTCTATATTTTGCACATAAAGCTAAATCACCTTCGAGACGAGGGTTTGTTTTGTTAACGATTAAATTCACTCCAAATGGAGCTGCTTTTTTACCTGTTTCATCTTCAAATTGTTTTAATTGAGAAGTGATATCAATTAACATTTGTTCGAAATCTTCGGCTGTTCTTCCATTCAAAGAAGGGAAAGTTCCACATACACCATTTTTACATGCTTCTACAACTAATTCAGTTCGAGAAACAAGAAACATAGGTGAAGTGATTAAAGGTAAATCTAAACTATTTTTAAATTCTTGTAGGGTCATACTAAAATTTTTTTGATGTGGTATAGGATGCAATATAGTTATAAATTGAGTTATGATTTTCAGAAAAGATTAATTTATTTGCATAAAAAAATCCTGAAATGTTTAATATTTTCAGGATTTTTTATTTGATAAAAGCAGTGTTCGATTAATTTAAATTTAGGATTATTATTTCCTTCACGTTATTTAATTTCAATGCTGAAATTGATTTTGAAAACATTAATAATTTTTCAATCGTTGATTGTTTTGGTTTAAATTTTTCTGAGTAAAATTCAATCATAAAACTTATTTATCATAAAAACGCTAAATAGATAAGTTTATTTTTTAATCGATTGTTAAAATAATGTTATTATTTTCGATGACTTTTCTCAAGTTGATAATAGCATAGCGCATTCTTCCCAATGCAGTATTAATACTGACATTTGTTTCTTCCGCAATTTCTTTGAAACTTAATTCTTTAAAAATTCTTAATTCTAAAACTTCTCTTTGATCACTTGGTAATAAAGTAACCAGGTATCTTAAATCATTTTCGATTTGATTTTTTATGATTTTGGATTCAGAACATTCATCAGAGTTTCCAATAAAATCGAAGATGTTATAATCATCATCATATTTACCAACAGTCTCTCTAATTGCTGGCATTTTTTTAACGTTACGGAAATAGTCAATTGTTAAATTATGAGCAATGCGCATTAACCAAGGCAAAAATTTACCTTCTTCATTATATCCACCACTTTTTAGTGTAAGAATAACTTTGATGAAAGTGTCTTGGAAAATATCTTCAGTGACATCTTTGTCTAAAACTTTTGAGAAAATGAAACTATATATTCTACTTTTATACTTTTCTATTAAAATTTCTAAAGCGTATTCATTACCATCAATATATTCTTTGATAAGTAACGAGTCTTCTTCGTAATTCATAAGGTAGATTATTTGGTTTAGTAAAGTAGATTTTTTTATCTATAGGCTTCTTGTTTTTTTAATAAGTGATTCAAATATAAACAAAGTTTACATCTAAATAACAGAATTAACATAAAAAGTCTTAAAAAAAAATAAAATTTTCTTAAAATTTTAGAAGTCTAAACCAAAAAAGGCCATTCACTTATTGAGAACAGCCTTTTTGTTAATTATTAATTAAGAATTAAATCTTTGCGATGTGTTGAACTAAATCAACTACTTTGTTAGAGTAACCAATTTCGTTATCATACCAAGCAACTAACTTAACGAAAGTAGGGTTTAGCATGATACCAGCTTCTGCATCGAAAATAGATGTTCTTGTATCACCTACGAAATCTTGAGAAACAACAGCATCTTCTGTGTATCCTACAATTCCTTTCAAATCTCCTTTAGCAGCTTCGCGCATTACTTTTTTGATTTCGTCGTAGTTTGTTTCTTTTGCTAATTTAACTGTTAAATCAACTACAGAGACATCAACAGTTGGTACACGGAAAGACATTCCTGTTAATTTTCCGTTCAATTCTGGAATTACTTTTCCAACTGCTTTCGCAGCTCCAGTAGATGAAGGAATGATGTTTACCATTGCACTACGTCCACCTCTCCAATCTTTCATTGATGGTCCGTCAACTGTTTTTTGAGTTGCAGTAGTTGCGTGAACTGTTGTCATTAAAGCTTCCACAATTCCGAAATTTTCGTGAATTACTTTTGCTAATGGTGCTAAACAGTTTGTTGTACAAGAAGCATTAGAAACGATAGTGTCTTCTGCTGTTACAGATTCGTGGTTAACACCCATTACAAACATAGGGGTATCATCTTTAGAAGGACCTGTTAAAACAACTTTTTTTGCTCCAGCTTCAATGTGTTTTCCTGCAGTTTCTTTTGTTAAGAATAAACCTGTTGCTTCGATTACGATATCAGCTCCAACTTCGTCCCATTTCAAGTTCGCTGGGTCTCTTTCAGCTGTAACGCGAATTGTTTGTCCATTAACAATTAAGTTTCCGTTTTCTACTTTAACTTCTCCGTTAAATTTTCCGTGAACTGAATCATACTTTAGCATATAAGCTAAATAATCAACGTCTACTAAATCGTTAATACCTACGATTTCAATATCGTTTCTCTCAATAGCAACCCCGAAAACAAGGCTACCAATTCTTCCGAATCCGTTGATTCCAATTTTAATTTTTGACATAGTATATATAATTTCCCTTTATATTAAATGTTTAAATCGCTAAAATATTAGCTACTTTGATCAACTCTTCGTCAATCTCATTGTGTTTTTTGATGGCTTCATCAATGGCTGTAAATACAACTTTATTAGAACGAATACCAGCCATAAGATTTGTTTTACCTTCTAGTAAACCTTCGACAGCAGCAATTCCTAAACGACTTGCTAAAACACGATCGTGACAAGATGGAGAACCACCACGTTGTATGTGTCCTAAAACTGTTACACGAATATCATATTCTGGATGACGATTTTGTACTTGTTTTGCTAATTCAAAAACTCCACCTAACTTTTCACCTTCTGCAACTACAACTATACTTGATTTTTTTCCAGATTTTTCTGAACGTTCTAAAGAAGAACATAATTCTTCGACGCTATCACGTTGTTCTGGAATCAAAATATCTTGTGCACCTGAAGCAATTCCACTATTTAAAGCAATAAAACCTGCATCACGTCCCATAACTTCTACAAAAAATACACGATCATGTGAAGTTGCTGTATCTCTTAATTTATCAATTGCATCAATGACAGTATTCAAAGCTGTATCGTATCCAATTGTAAAATCTGTTCCAAAAATATCATTGTCAATTGTTCCCGGAATTCCAATAAATGGAACACCAAACTCTTGATGAAAGATATTTGCTCCTGTAAAAGAACCATCTCCACCAATTACAACTAAAGCATCAATGTTATTTTGTTTTAGATGATTGTATGCTTTTTGACGACCTTCTGCAGTTTTGAATTCTAATGAACGAGCTGTTTTAAGAATTGTACCACCTTGATTGATAATGTTTTTTACCGAACGAGGTCCAAGTTCAATCATATCATTGTTAATCAAACCTTCGTAACCTTGACGGATTCCTACTGATTTGATATCGTAGTACTTACATGCTCTTACAACGGCACGTAAGGCCGCATTCATTCCAGGCGCATCACCTCCAGAGGTTAATACACCAATTCTTTTTATATTGTTTCCCACGTTTTTCCCTTTATTAAATCAAATATAATAAAAAATCAGAATATTATTATAATTGGTAGTATGAAAGATAAATTAATCTTCGTCGACAGGTTTTAACGTTCCGTCTGCAAAATCTCGTTGAAGAATAACCGCAATATACAAATCTTCTCGTGTTCGCTTCGGATCATAAGTTTGTTTCAGATCAATATTAAATGCGCCACTTGCTGCTTGATAAAGAAAAGCATTCAATCCGCCGCGTAATTCTTTTATAATATCATATGTTGTTTTATCGGTTTCTTTGTAGATTAATTTAGTAAGAATTTGTCCACGAGAACTAGACATATTTTTTAATTGATTTTCAAATTGATCAGCCAAATCCTTTTGACGAGATTTAATAAAACGTTTTTTGTCTCGTCTTTTATCCATAGTTTGAATCGTATCCGATACATAATTATATTCTCTAACAGCAGTTCTCACATAAGGCCAAACATCGCGAACGCGCTTTCTTAGCCATAAATAATATTTTTTTTCTAAATCAG
Organism: Empedobacter sp. GD03865; assembly: GCF_029840775.1. Classification (NCBI taxonomy): domain Bacteria; kingdom Pseudomonadati; phylum Bacteroidota; class Flavobacteriia; order Flavobacteriales; family Weeksellaceae; genus Empedobacter; species Empedobacter sp. GD03865. The sequence continues at coordinate 98,086 of NZ_JAOCDF010000007.1, read as the reverse complement.
TTTTTAAATGAACCGAATAACTATTCATTTCATTAAGATGTATTGTGTCTAAAGGATTAAACGCAAATTCATCTAAATTAATTGAATCATTTTTAATTTCTTGAGAAGGATTTTTTCCCCCTAAATCTAACCCAAAAATTTGAGCATTAACATTAGATAATCCAATAAAAGTAAGTAGTACAGTTATATGATAGATATAAAATTTCATATCAGAATTAGTTCAAAAATTGTTCCTAAAATTAGTACATTTGTTAGATAAATAAACTAAAATGAGTACAAATAATTTGTTTGATCAACAATCTTTGGATTTTTTGACAAAATATTTAAATACAGCTTCACCTACAGGTTTTGAAAGTGAAGGACAAAAAGTTTGGATGGATTACATAGAACCATACGTAGATGAGGTAAAAACAGATAATTATGGATCTGCTTATGGTGTAATAAATCCTGAAGCGAAGTATAAAGTTGTGATTGAAGCCCATGCTGATGAGATTTCTTGGTTTGTGAATTATATTTCTGATGACGGATTGATTTATGTGATTCGTAACGGAGGATCAGATCATATGATTGCGCCTTCTAAAGTGGTTAACATTCATACCAAAAAAGGAATTGTAAAAGGTGTTTTTGGTTGGCCAGCTATTCATTTGCGTCAAGCAGGAAAAGACGAAGCGCCGACTCCAGATAAAATTTGGATTGATACAGGTTGTACATCGAAAGAGGAAGTTTTAGAACTTGGAATTCATGTTGGTTGTGTGATTACTTATCCTGATGAATTTTTTACGTTGAATGACCGTTATTTTGTTTGTCGTGCGATAGACAATAGAATGGGAGGATTTATGATTGCTGAGGTTGCGCGTAAATTGGCTGAAAATAAAGATCAATTAGATTTTGGTTTATACGTTGTAAATGCGGTTCAGGAAGAAGTAGGATTGCGTGGTGCGGAAATGATTACACAAACAATTAAACCAAATGTTGCAATTATTACGGACGTTACACACGATACTACAACTCCAATGATTACAAAATCGAAAGAAGGTGAGCAAAAATGTGGTGATGGTCCAGTTGTTTATTATGCGCCAGCGGTGCAAAATAATGTGCGCGAATTAATTATTGATGCAGCTGAGAAAAACAATATTCCTTTTCAGCGTGCGGCAAGTTCTCGTGTAACAGGAACGGATACAGATGCTTTTGCATATAGTAATGGAGGTGTTCCGTCTGCTTTAATTTCGTTGCCGTTGCGTTATATGCACACAACTGTTGAAATGGTTCATCAAGCTGATGTAAAAAATGTCATCGAGTTGATTTACGAATCAGTAAAAACAATTAAAAACGAACAAAGTTTTAAATATCATACCGTTTAAATTATAAAGTGATAAAAAAATATAAAGGCTGTCTCACGACAGCCTTTGTTGCTATTTTGTGTTTCGATCTACTTCAAAAATTCCCAAAACATTGTTATTTGTATCTAAAAAAAATATCCTTGCCAAGACATTCCAGGAATAGCAAATTTAGGCATGCTATTATTCCTCCGTTTTCAAGTATTTTTTGAGCAGTTTCATCAAAATTTTCTATAATTGAATTTAAATTTAGCTAAAATTTATTCAGAAAATCATTATTCAATCAAATATTAGAATAAATCTTTAGAGAATGATTATTTTTATACTTTAAAAGAAATAAGATGAAAGTTGAATTAAATAGAGTAAATCAGGCTTCTCACTATGAAGCGACTGCGTCAAGTTCTTCGGTAAAAGTAAATATTGATGGACCTGAATCGATTGGAGGAGAAGGAAAAGGAGTTCGCCCAATGGAGTTGGTTTTGATTGCTTTGGGAAGTTGTAGTGTTTTTGATTTGAATGAAATTTTGAAAAAACAACGTCAAGAAATTGAAGATATTAAAGTTGAGGTTGAAGGTCAGCGTCGAGATGAAATTCCAAATATTTTTACAAATATTCACATCAAATTTTTCTTAAAAGGAAATGTTGATTTAGATAAAGCAAATAAGGCTGCTGAATTAGCGGTTAAGAAGTATTGTAGTGTACATGATATGCTTGCAAATGGAGGAATTGATATCACCTACGAGATAAATGTGAATTAAATTGATAACAAAAAAAAGGTCTTTCGTTCGAAAGACCTTTTTTCAATACATACATTTTCAATTAAGCTTCAACAGCAGTTAAAGCATCTTGAAAGATATTAACTTGCGCTAATACTTTATTTTTTAATTCTTCATTTACAATTTCACTATTTCGGAAATTATCGTTGAAAGATGGGAAAGTCGTGCTTGCTACAATTTCTCCGCTTGCAAACATTCCAAAATATTTTGTTGCAACTTCCATTACATTTCCTCCACCATAAGCACCTGGAGATGTACTTAATAACAACAATTTTTTATCTTTCAAATATGGCATTTCGATACGAGAAACCCAATCCAAAATATTTTTTAATGCAACAGAAAAGTTTCCATTATGTTCTGCCAAAGAAATTACAACACCTTCTGCATCTTTGATTTTATTGTAAAAATCCTGCGCTTCTTGTGGAAATCCATTTTCTAATTGACGGTCAATAGAATAGATAGGCATCTCGAAATCATTGATGTCAACTAAATCGATTTCTGCATTTTCGATTTGATTTAAAGTATAATTTAATAATTCTTTATTGATTGATTTTTTGCTGTTACTACCAGCAAAAGCTAAAATTTTCATATTCTTATTGAGTATTTTCATTTTTGATGAAGCAAAGTTATTGCAAGCAACCATAAATTTTATTGACCTATGTTAGGAAAAGATAAAAACTTATATTTTTTTTCTAAATTCATCAATTTTAAGAATCAATTCTCTGTTTAATTCTTCATTAGTGATTTTACCTTCTGCAAAATTTTCGTTGAATTTAGGCAAAGAGAAATCGACTAAAATGTCACCTCCTAATTTTGTAATTAATTTAGAACCTATTTCTAAAGAGTTTTTTGCTCCATAACCACCAGGAGATGTACTCATAACGAAGACCTTTTTTCCTTCAAGAAATTTATAATTAATTCTTGAGCACCAATCCATATAGCTTTTAAAAACTGCTGTAATGCAAGCATTATGTTCTGCTAATGAAATAAGCAAAATATCAGAATCAACAAGTTTTTGATAAAATCGTTTTACTTCATCAGAAAAACCTTGTTCTTTTTCTATATCAATATCAAAAGTAGGGATATCAAAGTCATCTAAATCTAAAATCTCAATTTGATCTTTGTTTAATAAAGAAGAAGCATAAGTTACGAGTTGTTTATTGATAGAAGTAGAGCTGTTACTTCCGGCAAAAGCTTTAATAATCATAGTTTTTATCTTAAGTTATTGTTTTTTTGTGTGTAATAATTGCGCATATTCTGTTGGTCGAATTCCTGAAACTTTCTGAAAAATATTACTGAAAGATGACAACGAATTATAACCAACTAACATTGCGATTTCGTACATATTGTATTTATTTTCAGCAATCAATTCCAATGATTTTGTGATACGTAATGCGCGTAAAAATCGAACATAATTAATTCCCATATTATCTTTGAATTTTCGAGATAATGTTCGCGTGCTCAAACCAAATTGTTGCGCAACTTCATCTATTGTATAGTTTTTCTCGATATTTTTCATCAGAAATCGAGCAATATCAATCAGTTTCTGATCTTTTGGAAATGGATGCTGAATAAAAGCAGGTAATTTGTTCGATTCCATTTCGGGTAGAATAGATCGTATGGCTTTTACAAAATCATATTTTGCAGGATCTTTTTCCGAAATTGATCCACTCCAATTTTTGGTGTACAAAATCATTTCCCTTAACAACTCATTCGTGTAATAAATATTTGTAATCGAATAAAAATCGTTTTCTTCTTTTTCGGTCTTGAAATAAAAGTTATACAAATCGCCTGTTTTACTATTCGTTAAGATAGAATGTGGCGTATTTGCAGGAATCCACATAAAACAACGCGCAGGCAAATACCAATGTTTGTCGTTTACAAAAACATGTACAATTCCGCCTTCTGCATATAATAATTGTGCTTTTTTGTGTTCATGTACGCGCGTTCCTATCGTATCTAAATGTGCATGTTGTATGTAAAAATGGACTTTAGATTTGTCAACTTCGTTAAAAAAAAACTGATCAAACAACATTGTTTTATACTTTTATAAAGTGAAATATTTTTGCTTTTGCAAATTACTTTATTTTGGCGTAAATGAGCAAATTATTTTCTTTTTTTATCAAGAGGGTAAAGGTGTTTTGAATGTAACTTTGCATCACTAAAAATCAATAACAGACTTATAAATAATACAAAATGATATTTAAATTCGTTAAATATCAGTTGCTTACATTGTTGTTAATGCTGAGTGGGTTGAGTTATGCTCAAAATGAAATAGACTATAACCAACTGAAATTAAGCAAAGCAATTGAAATTGGACTTCAAAATAATAAAAAATTACAAATTAGCGCTTTAAAAACTAATATTGCTGAATTAAAAGAGAAAGATCTTAAAAATGAGAAATTGCCAGATGTAGACTTTCATACTGGTTTTCATGTTTTGAGTAATTTACGCCAATATGAAGACGGTTTTCTAAAACCTTCTACAAAATATGCTGTTCCTCGAGTGAAATACGATTTTACACTTTCGGCAGAAATTCCAATTTATTTAGGTGGTAAATTAAAAAATGATGAGAAAAAATCTGAAATAGAAACTAATATTTCGAAACTGCAAGTTCGAAAAGATGAACGAGAATTGAGAATGCAAATCATCACAGCTTATTTACAAGCGTTGCATTTGCAAGAACAACAAAAGTTAATTTCAGATAAAATGAGAGAAGATTCGGTTGTGATTAAACAAACAGAATCCTTGAAAAAAAATGGTTTGGTAACCTACAACGAAGTCTTGAGAACAGAATTGCAATTGTCAAATCATAAAATGTCTTTTACAGAATTGGCGAATGAAATTTCGATTATTGAACATCAAATCAAAACAATTTTAGCCTTACCAGAAAATCAAGAAATGCATATTGACACCAATGATTTGTTTACAAATGAAGAGCATTTGGGTTTGGTTGATGAAATGATTTTGGAAGCAATAGATCAAAGTGAAAGCTTGAAAATTGCGAAAGATGATTTGAATTTGAAAGAAATTGATAAGAAAATTACCAAAGCTAATACATTACCAAAAATAACTGCTGGAGCGGAATATGGATATAATTATCCAAACTTTATGTTTTTTCCACCAGAAGAATATTTGTACAGATTTGGTTCTGTTGGTGTAAATGTTTCGATTCCGTTGAGTAATTTTTTCAAGAATAAACAAAAAATGCAAATCGCAGATCGTAACATTTCAATTGCAAAATTAGAAATAGAAGAGCAAGAAGAACAAATTCGACATGATGTTTTTGCAGCGAATAAACGATTAGAAGAATCGATCGATAAAATAAAAATTGCGGAAGATGCAATTGGTCAAGCCAAAGAAAATTATCGAATTGTTAGAACAAAATACATCAACAAATTGAGTTTGATTACAGAACTTATCGATGCGGATAACGCTTATTTAGAAGCTCAATCGAATTTGATTTCATTGCAAATTAACAAACAATTAAAATACTATCAATTACAATACATTTTAGGAAACTTATAAAAATGGGAAAACAACAGACAAAAGGAGAAAAACGAATGAATAGAACGCTTTCTGCGATTGCTTGGATTTTTATTATCATAGGAATCACTGCAGTAGCTTGGTTTTATTTCTTTTCGAGTTCACATGTCAATACAAATGACGCGCAAGTGCGACAATATATTACGCCAGTTTCGAGTAAAGTTTCTGGTTTTATCAAAAAAGTAAATTTCGAAGAAAATCAATTTGTACACAAAGGTGATACGCTTGTTGTGATTGACAATAGAGAATTTCAGAACCAGATTGATATTGCAGAAGCAAATTTAGAATCGACTTCGCAATCTGTTTTAACATATGAAAAAGCGGTAGATACAAAATCAAGTGATGTTAATATTGTGAATGCAAATATAGAAGCTGCTAAAATAGAGGTTTGGAGAACGGAAAAAGATTATAATCGTTTCAAAAATTTAGTACAAGAAGATGCTGCAACTGTGCAACAATTTGAAGAAGTTGAAGCAAAATATAAACAAGCAAAAGCAAGTTTGAGTGCTTTGGAACAACAACGTAATGCAGTAAATGTTAGTGCGTCTGCAGAACAAACAAAAGTTGCGCCTGCAAAAACTCAAATTTTACAACGAAAAGCCCAATTGAATGATGCCAAACTTACTCTCTCATATACCTATGTTGTGGCGCCTTATGATGGTTGGGTTGGAACAAAAAATATTCAAGAAGGTCAGTTAATAAAAGAAGGACAAGCCTTAGTACAAGTGGTTTCGAAAGAGAAATGGATTGTTGCAAATTTTAAAGAAACGCAAATTGGAGAAATCGATTTGGATCAACCTGTTATTATAAAAGCTGATGCTTACAAAAACATTGAGTTTGAAGGAAAAATTGAATCACTTTCGCCAGCTTCTGGGTCTGAGTTTGCTTTGATAAAACCTGATAATGCAACAGGGAACTTCGTGAAAATTGAACAACGTTTTCCTGTAAAAATAATTCTGAAAGAGTCTAAAAACAACGAAAAATTACGTACCGGAATGAATGTAAATGTTTCCGCAGAAAAAGTAAATTAAATAAATGTCACAACAAAATTCAATATTCAATAAATGGGTTCCGCAAAAATTGGTTGTGCCAATTTTTATCCTTGCGCTATTTCCTCACTTGATGATTTTGACGATATTCAACATGAATAGTACGTTTACAGCATCATTTTTGGATTTGGAGGTCGATGATTTGCAGTTCCTTTTTTCGATGGCGTATGCCACTATTGTTTGTGGCTTATTTATTCACGTTCGATTTTTTCACTTTTTCAATATCAGAAGTTATTTGCTAACAATGACCATGCTCAACATTTTGGTATTGTTTGGAATGACATTGACGACAAATACAGAATTGATTTTGATTCTGCGTTTCATTCAAGGACCTTTATCGCTTTTCGAAGGTTGTATTTTGTTACCAATCATTATGTCGAATATTAAAAGTGAACATTCAAAATTGATTGCTTATTCGTTTTTGTATGGCGTAATGTTAACAGGTGATAAATTTACGACTTCTATCGTGAAGTTTGCGATTGAGAATTATAACCACAATATGATGGTGTATACGATTATGAGTTTTCATGTTGTAGCATTAATTATTTATGTATTTTTCTTTAATCACAACAGAATGTTTCCTAAAAAACCGTTGTATCAATTAAATTTAGGAGGAATTTTCTTGATGATTATTTCCCTAATTTCTGGTGCGTTTTTCTTGATTTATGGGAAAAAATATTATTGGTTCGAATCGCCAATTATTATCACAGCATTTGCATCAACACTCGTTTTTAGTGGCTTATTTTTATTGCATCAAAAAACAGCCAAACGACCTTTGTTTCATTTTGAGATTTTCAGATCAGAACGTGTCATTTTAGGAATATTAATGTTTTTTGTTTTCTATACTTTGCGTGCTGGGATGAGTAATATTTACCAAGTCATGTCAACAGTTTGGAAATGGCAATGGGAATATGTGTTGCAGATTCAATATTTTAATGTGGCAGGTTCCATCATTGGTATTGTATTTTCATTTTTCATGGTTAAAAATAAAGTTGATTTTAGAAAAATATTTTTTCTTGGATTTGTACTTTTAGCCATGAGCATGTTGTGGTTTAGTTACTTGTTTTATCCAGATACAAAAGTCGAGGCAATAGCGCCAACGCTAATGTTAGAAGGAATTGCGCAAGGTGTTATTTTTACGCCATTAGTGTTGTATATTACAGGTTCTGTACATCCTTCTATTACTGGTAGTGCGGCACAAGCTGGTACGGCGATTCGTTTTTGGACGACAACAATTGGTTTTTCGTTAATGCAAAATGCAATTTTATATTTGACGACTAAACATCAATTTTTGATGACCAAAAATTTAGACAAAACGAGTCCGATTTTCCAACAAGAATGGAATAATTTGTTCAATAAAAATATTGCGAATCATCTTCCAAACGAAGCAGAAAGTATTACTGCTGCAGCTTTAAAAGCAAAATTGTACAACCAAGCTTTGTTGGTTAGTAATATTGAGATTTTCCGAACATTGTTTGTTGTGGGAATTATCGCAGCGGTTTTTGTAATTCTTTATCAACCGATAAAAAATAGACTTTTACATCGTTAAAATAATTTTTATATATTACTTTTTATTTAATTGACGTATTTGATTTAATAGAATCAAGTACGTTTTTTTATGACAAATTTTTAAAAATGAATGTTTTATCTAAATTATCCCGTAAAAAGGTGATATTTTAAAGTTTTTTAAATTTAAAAATGGCGTAAATGAACAAATTATATTCTCAAATAATCAACTTGTTTTTCTGAGACAGCACTTACTTTTGCCATCAAAATAAATCAAACGAAAAATAATTAATGTTTAAAAAAATGTAAATTGTATTTCATTGATTTTAAATTTGTTATAGTTTTATAAAAATGAATCATCGTATTTTAACGATTTATTATTCAGAATCACATTTTAGCCTTTTGACTTTTCTCAGGCAGCTTCCTTTTTTTACTTTTTAGGTAAGATAATCACGAAATCAATAAAATATTTTTAATTAGACAAACTTTCGAATGAATGTTTTGAACTTGATTGTAAAATTGAATAAATAACTCAATGCACAATCAACATCCCATTTTCAAGAAATGGATACCAGAAAAATTGGTGCTTCCAATTCTCATTGCCGCGTTGATTCCGCATGTGATGATTCTCTCACTTTTCAATATGAATAGTACATTTACAGCTTCATTTCTTGATGTTGATGTAGACGATTTACAATTCATTTTTTCTTTGGCTTACGCAACAATTGTTTGTGGACTTTTTATTAACGAACGGCTTTTTCAGTTCTTTAATATTCGTTCCTATTTATTGTTTATGACGATTATCAATATTGTATTAATGTTACTGATTTCGTTGACAACAAATACGCAATTGATTTATTTGCTTCGTGTGATACAAGGAACAACATCTTATCTCGAAGGTTGTATTATTGTTCCGCTAATTATGTCGCGTATAAAAGGCGAATATGGACGATTATTAGGAAATACGTTTTTATATGGATTTATGATGACGGCTGATAAATACACGACCTCTATTGTAAAATTTGCCATCGAAAATTATAATTTCAATATGGTGATTTATACGGTCATCTTTTTTCATGTTTTATCATTATTGATTTACGTATTTCTTTTTAGTCATGGTAGATTGTATCCCAAAAAACCTTTGTATCAGTTGAATTTGGCTGGTTATTTTTTGATGATGTTGTCATTAATAGCAGGAGCTTTTTTATTGATTTATGGTAAAAGATATTATTGGTTCGAATCGCTTTATATCGTTATTGCGTTTGCTGCAATGTTTATTTTTTCAGGCTTATTTATTTTGCAACAATTAACGTCTAAAAAACCGATTTTTCATTTCGAGATTCTTCGTTCCGAAAGAGTTATTGTAGGTATGTTGTTGTTTTTTACATTTTATATTTTCAAATCGAGTATGAGTAACATTTATCAAGTTATGAATGTTGTTTGGAAATGGAATTGGGAGTTTGTTTTGCAAATACAATATTATAATTGTGCCGGAATTTATATCGGAGCATTGTTTGCTTATTACATCATTACACAATTTCAAACGCAATATAAGTATGTGTTTTTTGGAGGTTTTTTTTGTTTAACGTTTGCTATGTTGTGGTTTAGTTACATTTTGGTTCCAGATACTCGTCCGAATGCAGTTATTCCGCCATTGTTGATGGAAGGAATGGGACAAGGAATGTTGTTTGCGCCAATTTTGCAATATATGGTATGTTCTGTACATGCTAATTTTTCTATGAATACCATGCAAGCAGCAGTTGCAATGCGTTATTGGTCGTCGACAATTAGTTTTTCGATTATGCAAAATGCAATTCTTTTCTTGACGACTAAACATCAATTTTTGATGACGAAAAATTTAGATATTACCAATACGATTTTTCAAGAACAATGGAATAATCTATTCAATAAACACAATACAACTCATTTAGTAAATGAATCTATCAGTTTGACAGCAAGTAATCTGAAATCTCAATTGTATAACCAAGCCTTGTTGATTGCAGATATTCAAATTTTTAGAACTTTATTTTATTTCGGAATTGTAATGATGGTTTTTATTATGATTTATAATCCAATCAAAAATGTTTTACATCTTAGGAAAAAGAGAAAAGAAACTCATTGATTCGCTTTTTTTCTGGTATTGATTTCTGCATTTATTTTCGCTAAACCTGTTATAAGAGGAATAAAAGTTACAGAACATGATAATAAAATAACGAATGTTACATTGATATCATATTTGTTTGTCATCTTCAGAATTAATAAAACGATTGCAATGAGTAATAAAGGAATTTGAATGCTAAGATTAAGTTTATTAACTTTTTTTCTTTTATCATTTAATTCTTCTAATGTTAATTCGCTCAAAGGTTTTTCTTTGTTCATCTTAATTGTTTTATTAAAGATAGTAAAATCAAATTAAAAAATAGATTCAACAAAAAAGCTAACCAATTCGGTTAGCTTTTTAATTTTTTTCTAAAAAATATTTAATCCCTTTTATATTTTTCTTTGTAAGTATCAAATGCTTGCATCAAATTTTCTTCGATAGCTTTTGGCATTCTGCGCGTCGCTTCAAATTCATTTGATGAAAGTGATTTGAATTCTGAAAGTGTTGGTATTAATTCAATCGAATTAACTAACATTTCAATTTCTGTTTCATATTGACGATTAGCCAAAGAATGAAACGTATCATTCCCGTAAACAGGAACATATTGTTGTTCAATCAAAAAACCAGCATCGGCTTCTGTGTCTACAAAATGAGTTGTAACACCAATTTCGACTCCTTTTGTGATTGCCCATTTTAATGAATCTAAACCTCTTGTCAAAGGTAAAAAACCTGGGTGTGTATTGATAATTTTATGATTTTCAACCAATTCATCTGGTAATAATCCTGCACCTGCAATAATTACATATTCAGCTTTATAATCGTTTAATTGATTATTCAACGTTTCAGCAGTTGTTAAATCAAAATTATAACCAAAACTATTACAGTAATCATCTAAATTTACTTGAATCGCTTTACTTGGACGATGTTGATAAATTGGTTTGAACGGATTTTCTCTTTGTACAAAAGGCAATGCAAATATTTTTACATTTTGATAACCTTTAGCTTTTAATCCGTGTAAAACATCTTGTGTTTTGCGATGAGGAGTATTGTAAGAAATTACTGCTATTTTTGGTTGAGTTGCCATGATTATTTAATCAAATATTTTTTGTGATAATCAACAACATTATCAATTGGTTTTCTAATAATATGACCAACTGTTAAGTGATATTCTGCCGCAACTGAACGAATAACATCTTCGTAAATATGAGCAATCGAACCAATGAAATTTAATTCAGAATGACGAGCTTCTTCGTAAGGCATAATTTGATATTCGATAAAAGAAGACATTGCATCATAAATAATTTTCTGAATAAATGGATCATTTTTATGTTCGACAACAAATTTATTGAAAGAGGCTAAATAAGTATTTGCAAATTTATTTTGGTACACATTTTTATTTAACTCATTTACAGATAATTTATAATAATCATCAAAAGCTTTTGCTAAATGTGGAGGCATTTTTTTTGTATAAAAAGCGCGTAATACACGTTTTCCTAGGTCATTTCCAGAACCTTCGTCTCCTAAAATATAAGCTAAAGATTTTGTTTCTTCGCGCATTGTTGTTCCATCGAAATAACAAGAATTAGAACCTGTTCCTAAGATACAAACCATTGCAGGTTTTCCCATGTAAGTGGCATAACAAGCGGCTAATAAATCATGGTCTATTACAAATTCAGCATTTGTAAAGAAGTTTTGTAAACCTTCTTTAACAACAGCATGCATTGTTTCGCTGGAAGTTCCAGCACCATAAAAAAAGATTTTTGCGAAATCATTTGCAACAGGTGCAAAATCTTCATTTTTTTGTAATTCAGTCGTAATATCTTCTGCTGTTACAAAATACGGATTAAATCCAATTGTACTTGTTCTAAAAACTTCATTAAGGTCGCTATCTAAAATTACCCAATCCGTTTTAGTAGAACCACTATCTGCTATTGCAATCATTTTTTTGTTTTGATATAATTGAAGAGTGCTAAAATAGTATTCTTTTAACAATGCACATAAAAAAACGCCCGAAATTTCGGACGTTTTCAAATTTTTTTTTTAGTGATCATGGTCGTAATCTTCACCTACAACGATTTCGATAAAAGATTGCGTTTGATTTCCAGCGCGATCAATTAAGAATAATCCTAAGTGATAATGTCCTTCCGTAATTCCTTCTGTAGGAATATTTACTTTATGACTTAATGTGTGCTCAGTTTTTCCTGCTGGAATAGCTTCTTCTGCATCATACGTCCAATTAACATTTGCTGTTCTGTGTTGATGACCATCTTCTGCGGAATGAATTTCAATTTTTACCGTTCCCAATTCTACATTGTCTTTCAAAATAGCATCAATTGAGATGGTTTCGCCTAAATGAAATTCATCGTGGTCTTTAGGTGCAATCAAATTAATTTCAGGTTTTGTTGTATCTAATGAAGAATCATCTGATGAACAAGATGTAATGAATAATGCTGATAATGTTATAAATGAATAGTTTAAAATTGAATTTTTCATTGTTTTATTTTTTTTGAATTGAATATTATTTTTTTAAGATTTTGGTTGATTTATTAATAAACAAAATCCTGAGGCGGACCTCGTGTAAAATGATATTCAATTGTAGAATGTTTAATTTTTTCTACTTGTTCAAAACTTTCTTTACTGTAAAATTCTTCGTTCGGTTTTGATTCTATTTTTGGTTCATCATGCGTGTCAATAAAGACAGAGTAATAGGTGAAATGATTACATTGATGATGAATAATTTCTTTCTTTTGATTCGAAAAATCTTGTGAATGATCGATTAAAGAAAAATGTAATTGATTAAAAGTTGGAATCGAAAAAAGAATAATACTAAAGAAAAGTCCAAAAATAGGATGTTTCTTTTTCATGTATCAACTATTTTCCGAACGGAATTCCTAACATAATTTGTATGTTTCGAGCTTGTTCTGGTAATTGCAATGCACGATAAAAACTGGTGTGATTGTAATAGTTTTTATTGAATAAATTAGAAACCTGAACACTTAAATTTGCACTAAAATTATTGAATTTAAGTTTCGTTTTTCCTCCAATTCCAACCAAGAAATAACTTGGAGTGATATCTTCATTTTGTGCAATTTTATCTTGCTCAAATGTATATTTTCCATTTGCAAAAAAGCTCAAACCTTCTAAAAATGCAATATTTTGATTGATTTTATAATTAATTTGTCCAAATAAATTATTTGCAGGAGTGAAAGGAAGATAATTTCCGAATTTTTTATTTTCCGTAATTTGTCGATTGTATAAATATTCGTACACAAGATTTGCATCAAAATTTTCGTTGATTTTCTTACGAACTTCAAATTCAAAACCAGTCAACAAAGCTTTGCTTTGTGTATATTGATAAATTTGTCCACCATGAGGAAGAATCGAAAATTGTCCCGAAGGTTTTAAGAAAATATAATTGCTGAAATAATATAAATACGGACTTAGCGAAATATTCCAATCATTTTTGTGAAAAACAGATTTGAAATCTACAGCAATTCCTTTTTCTATATCAAGATTTTCGTCACCTCGTTCATGTCTAAAACTACCGTGATGAATTCCGTTAGAACCCAATTCTATAGCGGTTGGTAAACGGAAATTTGTTCCAACATTCAAGTTGAAATCCCATAAATCATTTGGTTGAAAAGTTGCACCAATCATTCCGTTTAAATTACTGAAACTACGATCGATTGATTTGCTACGATTTGCATAATAATCTGCAATGCCTTCAGAATTACCTTTTTCAATCAAATAATTGTAAAGAAATTCATCAAAATAACCTTCCGATTTGAACGTCGAATAATCGTAACGTAAACCAGCAGTTACTTTCCAACGATTTCCTTTTTTGAATTCTTCAATCAAAAATCCGCTAAAAATATTTCGGTCATATTTTGGTAATAAATAATTGTAACCGGCAATATTATTGGCTTGTAATTGCGCTTGTGCGCCAATTATTGTTTTGAAATTTTTGCTATGATTATGTTCAAATTTTAATTGAGAATCATACGTTGATAAATTAAAATCTAATTCTAAATCAGGATTTTTTGTTGGAACTGGTTGATTTGCATAATGTGTGTGAAATGAACTAACTTCTTGTCGACGATTGTTTTGATAACTTGCTAAAAATTTTAAAACGTCTTTTGAATTTAAACGAAATTCATTTTCGGAAATTACTTTAAAATGATTCACTTTTTGATAAGGAAATTCGATATTTCTATAATTTCCATCATCTTGAAGTCTATCTACAGAAGGAATTCCGTGTGAACCAGGAAAGAAACCGATTTTCTGATTAACGTTAGAAACCGTTAAAATTGAACGAAATTTCTCACCAATATAACCTGTTTGTATTTCAGCATTCAAATCTTGTCCAGCCGTATTTTTTACACGTTTATTGTAAATTGGTAAATAGCGATTCAGGTAATAAATGCGATCGGTAGTCGTTCTGTAGTCTGCATAATCAGAATAAGAACCTTTTATTTTATAGAAAAAATGATCGTTACGAGATTTCAAATTAAATCCAATTCCGTAATTATCATTTATTGATTGATATAAAGTTTTTGCTTCTCCAGAAAGTGAATGTTTCGCTGGTAAATTGTTATTGTTAATCTTGATAACTCCAGCAATAGCTTCATTTCCGTACTCCAAAGCCGCAGGCCCTTTTATCACTTCGACATCTTCAACATTTAGCGCATCAATCTCCAAACCATGATCGGCTCCCCATTGTTGTCCTTCTTGTTTTACACCATTTTCAGCAACAATTAATCGATTGAAACCAAGTCCACGAATAATTGGTTTTGAAGCTGATGATCCAATTCCAGAAGCATTAACACCTGCAATATTTTCAAGTGATTTGGCTAATGATCCTGCATAGTTTTCTTGAATATAAGATTGATCGACACGATCTACATTAGCTGTTGAAAAATCGTGATGATGCCCTAAAACAGTAACTTCATCTAAATTATATGCTTTGTGAAAAGTAAGTGTAAAAACAAATTTTTGTTGAGAATCAAACGTAATATTTTGAGAAAAAGGTTCGTAACCTTGCTCATCAATTTGAACTTGATAATTTCCTTTGTTTAAATTCTCAATTCTAAATTTTCCTTCGGCATTTGTGTGATATTCTTCGTTGTTGAAGTATACAGTTGCGAAAGGAATTGGTTTTTGATTTTTATCTATAATTTGACCTTCGAAAATGTTTTGTGCAAACACAGTTCCGCACAATAATGTAGCCGCAATACTACATTTTATGTTGATTGACATAAATACAATAATTTAATAACGTTAAAAAAATAAGGTGGTTTTTTCTGAAATTAAATTGCGTAGGGCGGTGCTCGAAGACTTTTTTGAGTAAGTAATACAGCTTGTTTTACACGAGTTGTGTAAAGTGTTTTATCTTTTTGGATAAATGATTGTGACCATTCAAATAACTCAATTTCTGAATCATTTTCTATAAAATGTTGATTGAAATGGCAAATTGTACAGCTATGATCGTGTACGTTAGAGAATTTGTCTTTCAGCTCTTTGTGCTCTTTATTTAAAGCATGATCCAATATATGCGCAGACTGATACACTGTCATAAACAGTGAAATTGTAAGCATGATATATTGGATAAATTTTTTCATTCAGTTTACAAAAATAAGATTTTATTTCATTTCTTTCAACTCTTTCATGTTTTGTTGAAGTTTTCTTAAAAATAAAAAATAAATAATTCCATAATAAACCGTTCCTATAATCACAATAAAAGCAACAGCAGTTATTATTGCAATCCAACCATAAACAGCAGCATTATTCGCAATTGGTTGTATATCATTGGCATGTTTTGCTAAATAAATAGATTGGCCTAATTCGTAATAGAATGGGGCAGAGGAAACAATTAAACTTAAAACGGTGAAAAGAATAAACAAGTTCACCAATCGACGAAATGAAATAATGTTTTTCATCAAATCGACAACAGATTGATTAAGATCTATTTTCTTGAAATAACGATAAGCCATCACCAAAAATCCAAACGTAATCACAATACTAAAAACGGAAGCGATTTCGTAATTATTAATCGTTTTTTCTTCGACTAATGTTTTGACTTCATTATTAAAAAAATTTTTTCCTGAAATTAAAACATATAAATTATAGACAAGAAAAAGGATAAATTCGCAAAAAGTGAATATAAATAACCATTTTATTGTCGTTGACGATTTTTTCTTCAACATTTGAAAAATTTGATTTTGATCAAACTTTTCTTCTTCCTTTATGGAACCCCAAATTGATTTTAAGTCATCTAACTCCATTATTGTTCCATTTTAGACATTATTTCTTTTAATTTTATCTTTACTCTGTTCATTTTTACCCGAGCATTAACTTCTGAAATTCCTAAAGTTTCAGCAATATCTTTATAAGGTAAGTCTTCCAAAAATAGCAGTACCAATGCACGTTCTACGTCGTTTAATAATCTAATTGCTGCGTATAAAAGTGTGATACGCTCTTCTAAAAATTCGTCTTTGTCATCAGATTTTAAGTTTAAAAATTGAGCTTCATTAAAATCAGTTTCACTGGATTTTGTTTTTTTTCTAATTAAAGTAATTGCTGTGTTCAAGCTAACACGATACATCCATGTACTAAATTTTGAATCTCCTTTGAAGGAATCGTAAGAGCGCCATAATTGCAATACAATTTCCTGAAATAAATCGTCATGAGAATCCTTGTCGTCTGTGTAAATACGACAAACCTTGTGGATAATTCCCTGATTTTTCTCGACTAATTCAGTAAATATTTTTGCTTTATTATTCAAACTATTATTCTGTTGCTCTTTATTTGTAGTAAAAAAAAGAATAATGTTACAACTAAAAAAATAAAAAATCCTCTTATAGAAATATAAGAGGATTAACCTAACTAACTTAAACCTATGAAAAGTTGTTCTACTTTTCTACTGCAAGTATAGAAATTAATTATTTATTAAGCAATAAAAATTTAGAAAAATTGTTAAAAATGTCTTAATTAACTAAGAATGATTCTAAACTATTGAAATCTGTTAACGAAATGATATAATTCATTGTGATTAGAGCAACGGGATGATTAAATTTGTGGAAATATCTAAAAAATTAAACGAATTGCTTTATGGCAAATGAATCATTACTAAAATCGTCGATTGGTAAGAAGTTCGCGATGGCGCTTTCAGCGTTATTTTTGATCGTGTTCTTGTTACAACATTTCGTGATTAATGCATTATCTGTTATTAATCCGAATGGGTTCAATGAAGTTTCGGCTTTCATGAGTGATAACCCTTTTATCCAATATTTAATGCAGCCTATTTTATTAATTGGTGTTGTATACCACTTTGTAATGGGGTTTGTATTAGAAGCGCAAAACAAGAAAGCGCGTGGACCAGTTGCTTATCAAAAGTATAATGGTGCTGCAAATGCTTCTTGGATGTCAAGAAACATGTTAGTTTCTGGATCTGTAATTTTAATTTTCTTATTATTACACTTGTATGACTTTTGGGTTCCTACAATTACTGATCACTACATTGCTCCAAATCCTGAGTTTGCTCAAGGAAATTACTTTATGGATCATTTAAACCACGTTTTCACATTAGAAGGTGCTTTAAGTTTTGTAAGATTAGTAATTTACATTGTTGCATTTGTATTTTTATCATTACACTTACAACATGGATTTGCATCAGCATTCCAATCTATTGGTGCAAGACACAACAAATACACTCCAGTAATTGTTGCTTTCGGGAAATGGTATTCAATTTTAATTCCAGCAGGTTTCATTATCATCGCTGTTTACCATTTTTTTGTTAAATAATTAAATAATATCAAGAAATGAGTATATTAGATTCAAAATCTCCACAAGGAGATATCGCACAACAATGGAGCGAACACAAAGCACACTTAAACTTAGTGGCTCCAAATAACCGTGATAAAATTGATGTTATTGTTGTAGGTACTGGTTTAGCTGGTGGTTCTGCAGCTGCTACTTTAGCAGAGTTAGGATATAAAGTAAAAGCTTTCTGTTATCAAGATTCACCACGTCGTGCGCACTCTATTGCTGCACAAGGGGGGATAAATGCTGCTAAAAATTATAAAGGAGATAACGACTCTATCTACCGTTTATTTTACGATACAATCAAAGGTGGTGATTACCGCGCTCGTGAGTCTAACGTTTATCGTTTAGCGGAGGTTTCTGGTAATATTATCGACCAATGTGTAATGCAAGGGGTTCCTTTTGCACGTGATTACGGTGGGTTATTAGATAACCGTTCTTTTGGTGGGGTACAAGTATCTCGTACTTTCTATGCGAAAGGTCAAACAGGACAACAATTATTATTAGGAGCTTATTCAGCAATGAATCAGCAAATCCACTTAGGGCACATCCAAATGTACAACCGTCACGAAATGTTAGATATTGTACTTGTAGATGGTAAAGCTCGTGGTATTATCGCTCGTAATTTAATTACAGGTGAAATCGAAAGACATTCTGCTCACGCAGTAGTTATTGCTACTGGTGGTTACGGAAACGTATATTTCTTATCTTCTAATGCAATGGGTTCTAACGTAACTTCAGCATGGAAAATTCACAAAAAAGGTGCTTATTTTGCTAACCCTTGTTATGTACAAATTCACCCAACTTGTATTCCAATCCACGGAACAAATCAATCTAAATTGACTTTAATGTCTGAATCTTTACGTAACTCTGGTCGTATCTGGGTTCCTAAAAAGAAAGAAGATGCTGAAGCAATCCGTGCTGGTAAGAAAAAAGCAGTTGATATCAAAGAAGAAGACAGAGATTACTACTTAGAAAGACGTTATCCTGCATTTGGTAACTTAGTTCCTCGTGACGTTGCATCTCGTGCTGCAAAAGAGCGTTGTGATGCTGGTTATGGTATTGAAGCAAATGAAACTGGAGAAGGAGTTTACTTAGATTTTACAGATGAGATCAAGAAAAAAGGTCGTGAGGTTGCTTTCGCAAACGGAGATCAAAATCCATCAGATGCTGAAATCGAGAAATTAGGTAAAAAATGGATTGAGGAGAAATATGGTAACTTATTCCAAATGTATTGGAAAATTACAGATGAGAATCCATACGAAAATCCAATGCGTATCTATCCAGCAATTCACTACACAATGGGTGGTGTTTGGGTTGACTACAACTTACAATCAACAATTCCTGGATGTTTCGTAGTAGGAGAAGCTAACTTCTCTGATCACGGAGCTAACCGTTTAGGAGCTTCTGCATTAATGCAAGGTTTAGCAGATGGTTATTTCGTATTACCTTATACAATTGCAGATTATTTATCAGCAGATATTCGTACAGGTAAAATTCCTACAAATACGCCAGAATTTGATGAAGCTGAAAAGGCTGTTAAAGACCAAATTCAACATTTCTTAAGCAATAAAGGAACTAAAACTGTAGATAGTTTCCACAAACGTTTAGGAAATATTATGTGGAACAAAGTAGGTATGGCTCGTAATGCTCAAGGTTTAAAAGAAGCGATTGCTGAAATTGCTGCTTTACGTGAAGAATTCTATCGTGATGTAAAAGTTCCTGGTGATGCTAACGAAATGAATACTGAGTTAGAAAAAGCTGGACGTGTAGCTGACTTCTTAGAATTAGGACAGTTAATGGCAATTGATGCTCTTAACCGTAATGAGTCTTGTGGTGGTCACTTCCGTGAGGAGTACCAAACAGAAGAAGGTGAAGCAATGCGTGATGATGAAAACTATACTTATGTTGCCGCTTGGGAATATAAAGGTGATGATATCAACACTGAGGTTTTACACAAAGAGGAATTAAATTACAAATATATCGAGCTTAAAACTCGTAGTTATAAATAATAAAATCATTTTGCTTGATAACAAACTTTCAAGCAAAATGTCAAAATATCATATAGAATTATGGCATCATCAAAAACAATCAGCATCACGCTGAAAATTTGGCGTCAAAAAAACGCTAATGCTCAAGGAAAAATGGAAACATATTCCTTAAAAGATGTTTCTACTGATTCTTCTTTCTTAGAAATGCTTGATTTATTAAACGAGCAATTAATAGAGGAAGGAAAAGAGCCAGTTGCATTCGACCACGACTGTCGTGAAGGTATTTGTGGTATGTGTTCTTTATTCATCAATGGAGAAGCGCACGGACCAGATAGAGGTGTTACAACTTGTCAATTACATATGCGTATGTTCAAAGATGGTGAAACGATTTACATCGAACCATGGAGATCTGCTGCATTCCCAGTAATCAAAGATTTAATTGTAGACCGTTCATCTTTCGACCGTATCCAACAAGCTGGTGGTTACATCTCTGTAAATACATCAGGACGTACAGTAGATGCAAACAATATTCCAGTAAACAAAATGCATGCAGATGAAGCGTTCGACGCTGCAACATGTATTGGTTGTGGAGCTTGTGTTGCAACTTGTAAAAATGGATCTGCAATGTTATTCGTAGGAGCTAAAGTTTCTCAATTCGCATTGTTACCACAAGGACAAGTAGAAGCTGCTCGTCGTGCTCAAAAAATGGTTGCACAAATGGATTTAGAAGGTTTTGGTAACTGTACAAATACAGGAGCTTGTGAAATCGAATGTCCAAAAGGAATTTCTTTAGATAACATTGCACGTATGAACCGTGAGTATTTATCTGCAAAAATTGTATCACAAGAATAATAACATTCTGATATATATTAAAAGAGCGACATGTTTGTCGCTCTTTTTTTGTTATAATAATTGCAAAAAAAAAAAGGATTTCAATCTCTTGAAATCCTTCCCAATGTCAAATTCTTTCTTCTGAATAAGTCCATTGTAACTTGTTCTTTTTAAATGATTATAAAAAAGAATTTTTATAAATAGAACAAATATCTATTGTAAATAATAAATGAAATGTACTCATATATGAGAGACTATTAATCCTATGCAATAACTATGAGCAAAATCGATTTAAAAAGAACGTCTAGGGAAAAAAGGATTTCAATTTCTTGAAATCCTTCCCGAAATTTTTGATAATGATTTGAATTAATTTTCACCTTATTATGAAAATTCTCTGTCGGCTTAAAAATTTCGTTATTTTGTGGAAAAACAACTATTAATTTTAATGTTCTGTTTCAAAACAACTAAAGTATTTTGAAGTCCTGAACGAATAATTATTAATTCCTTGATGTAAAATTAATGACAAAAATCATGTTTTGCAAATTATTTCAGATTAATTTTAAAAGTTTAACACATCAATAAATCTATTTAGAAATAAAAAATCCAGCACATTATGTGCTGGATTTTAAGTTTAAGATTACTAAAATATAGTGTTCTGAGATTATTTAATGTTCTTAAAACTTCTATTGATAAAATTTGTTAATTCTTTACCTTTTAACAAACCTTGCGATAATTTTGCTAGATCTAATGCTTGATTAATCAACGCTTCTTTTTCTTCTTTCGAATCTTTAGCTAAAATTTCTGTTGCTAAATCCGAGTTTGCATTCACAACAACATTATACATTTCAGGGAAATTACCCATTCCAAACATCCCAGCTCCGCCAGAAGCTTGCATATCTTTCATACGACGCATAAATTCTGATTGCGTAATGATGAAAGGTGCATCTGTTCCAGATAAATCTTCTAATTGAATTGTATATGATTTATTGTTGATTGATTCTGTGATTTCAGTTTTCAATTTTTCTTTATCATCATCAGATAATTTGGAAATTTTAACTTCATCTTTTTCAATCAAATTATTGATATGATCCGCATCAACACGAACAAATGTTACATTTTCTTTTGTAGATTCTAACTTCTGAATCAAGTGAGAAGAAATAGGAGAATCTAATAAAATTACTTCGTAACCTTTTTCTTTCGCAATTTGTATGTATTGATCTTGTCCATCAACATCAGACGCATAAAGAATTACTAATTTTCCGTCTTTGTTGGTTTGATTGTCTTTAATCGCAGTATTTAATTCATCCCAAGTAAAATATTTACCATCAACTGTTGGATACAATGCAAATTTGTCAGATTTTTCGAAGAATTTATCTTCCGAAATCATTCCATATTCAATTACAACTTTAATATCGTTCCATTTTTGCTCGTAATCTTCACGATTTTGATTCATTAATGAAGACATTTTATCCGCCACTTTTTTCGTAATATGTGCCGAAATTTTCTTCACAGCTCCATCAGCTTGTAAGTACGAACGCGAAACATTCAATGGAATATCTGGAGAATCTATCACACCACGTAATAACATCAAGAAATCAGGAACAATTCCTTTCACTTCGTCTGTTACAAATACTTGATTTTGGTATAATTGAATACGATCTTTATCAATATTGATGTTGTTTCCTAATTTTGGGAAGAATAAAATTCCAGTCAAATTAAATGGATAATCAACATTTAAGTGAATATGGAATAAAGGTTCTTCGAATTGCATTGGATACAATTCTCTGTAGAAATTTTGATAATCTTCGTCAGACAATTCTGATGGCGCTTTTGTCCAAGCCGGATTTGTATTATTGATAATATCATCAACTTCGATTTCCTCTGGTTTAGCATCTTCAGCAGCACCTTCTGGTAAAGGAAGTGTTTCTTTTTTCGTTCCAAATTTGATCGGAATTGGCATGAATTTATTGTACTTAGTCAATAATTCACGGATTTTCCATTCTTCTAAAAACTCTTTCGAATCTTCAGCAATATGTAAAATAATTTCAGTTCCACGTTCAGTTTTATCAGAATTTTCTAAGGTAAATTCAGGAGAACCATCACATGTCCAATGAACTGCTGGCTCGTCTTTGTATGATTTTGTAATGATTTCTACTTTATCCGCAACCATAAATGCAGAATAAAAACCTAAACCAAAATGTCCGATAATTCCGTCTGCATCTTGGTGTTGATTAATAAATTCTTCTGCACCAGAAAAAGCAACTTGATTGATGTATTTTTCAACTTCATCAGCTGTCATTCCCAAACCTTGGTCAATAATATGTAAAGTATTATCGTCTTTATTGATTTTTACTTCAATTTTTGGATTTCCGTATTCTACTTTTGCATCACCAATACTTGTTAAATGCTTTAATTTCAGGGTTGCGTCAGAAGCATTCGAAATCAACTCACGCAAAAAGATTTCGTGATCGCTGTATAAAAACTTCTTAATTAATGGAAAGATATTCTCTACCGAAACATTAATATTTCCTTTATTCATCGTTATTGTATTTTTTATTTTTAATAATTAGTTTTTCTTGTAAATAGTCTAAATCATAAGATTTATTGACGAATTCTAAATTTCAAAAGATATTCCAAATGAAATTTTTCTGACATTTTGTCGTAAAATAGATCATGAGAACTGCTTATAATTGCTTAATTTTCGTTCAAATTTAGAAAGATGAAATTCGGATAAGTAGAAAACCCAGAATTGGTTAATTTTACATTGCCAAAAACGCCAAAAGAAACGATTGATTTGTTGAATAAAGCTGATAAATCAGATAATTTCGAAGTATATGTAGGCTGTGCAAAATGGAATAAGCAAGATTTGAAGAATTTTTATCCGCCTAAAACAAAAGATGAATTGAGTTATTATTCAAAGCAATTTAATAGTATCGAGCTAAATGCGACATATTATCGTTCGCCAAGTAAAGAAAATGTCGAAAGTTGGGCAAATAAAACTCCAAAAGATTTTAAATTTTTCCCGAAAATTCCACAAAGTATTAGTCATTATGGACGATTGCAAAATGTGACAGATAAATTGAATCAATATTTGGATGCAGTTGCGTTATTTGAAGAAAAATTAGGAATGATTTTCTTACAAATGCACGAAAATTTTGCTCCAAAAGATTTTGAAAAATTAGAAAATTTCATTCAAAATTTTCCGAAAGGTTATCCGTTAGCTGTAGAACTTCGTCATGAAGATTGGTTTTCGAACGAAGAAAATTTTAATCGATTGGTTTCGTTATTAGAAAAGCATAACATTTCAAATATTATTGTTGATACAGCGGGTAGGAGAGATATGGTGCATATGCGATTGACTTCGAATGAAGCTTTTGTGCGTTTTGTTGGAGCAAATATTCCATCTGATTACGAGCGTTTGGATGAATGGATTGAAACAATTAAACTTTGGAAAGCAGAAGGTTTGCAGAAATTGTATTTCTTTATTCATCAAAATTTAGAGTTAGAATCGCCAATGTTAGCCAAATATTTTATTAAGAAATTAAACAATGATTTAGATTTAGATATTCGTGGTCCACAAGATGAATTGACGTTGTTTTAGACGTTTAAGATTATTAGAAATTATTTTAAAAACTATATGAAAAAATTTTTATTTGTACTACTTACATTTATTACTCTCACTTTTTCTTTTGCTCAAGTTCAGAATTTGAAAGAATTGTCAACTGGGGTTTTAGAGCAATCTTCTCGACTTAATGACAACGATGGAAATGTAATTGGATATGCATTCATTTTCAACAAAGGATTAATAAAAGAAGATAAATTTGTTCAATACGAATATGTATTGTTAGACAATAATTTGAACAAAATTACGAATGGAGACTTTGAGCTTCGTAACATTGCAAAGTCAATTTATAGTTTTACAGGAATAGAATTTTTGAAGCAAAAATTGTATATCAATTCAAAATTATACCATGCTAAAAGTTTTGGAGAATATGGAAATATTTTGATGAAGCTTGATTTGAAAACAAATAAAAGTGAAGATGTTATGTTTTATAGAAATGGTAGTTATACTTTGTTTTCTGAAGTTGAAAGTTTTGATAAGATGAAATTTTTAAACACTTCAATGTATTCTGCCAATGTATTTAAAATATATAAAGACGAAAATCAAGTTTATTATGTTGATTTTAAGATTGGTTTCGAAAATCTTTTAGAAAGTATAAATATTTATAACGATAATTATGAGAATACTTTTTCTTATGTAATTGATAAAAAGATGAGAAAAGATGGATATAAATTTGAGTTAGGAACTTTTAAAAATGATCAATTAGTTTTATTGCAAAAAAAGAATGACGAATCTTCTGGATTTAATAAAATAGGAGTGGAAAGATTGTTAACGTATGATTTAGCTGATGGGAAAAATACATCAAATATTGTATATAGTTCAAAAACTAATCGAAACGGAATTTATGTTTTTCCTGAGATGGAAATACAAAATGATAAACTACTTGTAATTGGAGAAATAAAAGAATCTTCAGAATATGCGATTCCATTCTCTAGATTTGGACCAACTATTGGATTGATACGAACAATTTATGATAATGTAGGAAAGCAATTGTTAGAAAAAAGAATTAACTACAGCGAAATATTTTCTGATATTGGTTTTAAAACGTTAAGAGATAATGATGGTTATCGCTATGCTTTGTATGAATTTTTTAATTATAATGATAATTCGTTTACGGTTTTATTAGAAAAGCAAAAAGGAGATAATAGCTTTACCGTTATTAGATCTACAGATTATATTATCGCTAATTTTGATAGTAATGGGATTTTTAAAAATCATATTGTACTAGAAAAATCGAAACAAAAAATGTTTGATAGTTATCTTTTTTCTCAAGAAAATAAAACTGAAAACGAAGTTTTGTTTTTTTATAGTGAACAAGATAAAAATGATAAAAAAGTTTGGAATTTAATTATCAATAAACTTAAAAATGGCGTGTTAACTCAAGATAAAATGCCTTTCAAAACAAAGGAAACAAGTATGCGTTTTGGTAAAGCTAAATATGGTTATATTTTTATTAGTGAATATAATAAAGATGAAAAAGAAAGCTCAGTTCGAATAGAAAAATTAAATTTATAAAAGGAAAAAAGCAACTAATTAGTTGCTTTTTTTGTATAATGTTCACCAATATTTTTTAATTCGTCATTAGTCAAACTCCATAAGAAACTGAGTAACTTTTGCTTATTAATATTTTTATCATTTGCATCAACTTGAGCAACATGTTTATTAAACTTCAACGATTTTCGACTTTCATATAGTTTACTGAAAATCATTCCAATATATTTGTCTAAATATGTTCTATTCGAATGATTTTGCTTCTCATACATCAACTCCAAAAGTGCAGTTGTATATTCTTTATTGTGAATATAATTTTCGTAATAATTTTGGATTTCTTTTGCTTTAATATTTTCAAATTCTGCCGAAGGAGTTACATTTTGTTTCGTAAAATCTTCTTGAAAATTATTCTGAATCCAATCTAATCGATCTTTCAAATTTGGATGTGTACGAATAGAATCTTTATCAATATATTCAGTAAAATTTAATCCTTCGAACAATGAGTTTTTTTCTATTTTAATCGATTTAGGATTGAATTTTTGTTCAGGCAAATCAAATAAATAAGCATAGATAGAATCATCAAGTATAAATTTATCGCTTTGATCAAATTCTTCAATTTTCTTTAAAAGATGAAAATATTCGCTTTTAGGATAATTAAGATTTTTATATAAAATGTATCCCAAACTATCAGCAGAAATCTCTTTCTTGCGTGATTGTTCTGCTAAATCATATTTTTTTTGAATAACTTCATTTTGAGATTTAATCAATTTTAAAAAATCTTGTCGCTTGATTGACTTAATTTCACGTTTAAAATCTTTCTCAAATTCAGCATCTTGTTCTATTGCTAATCTTGTGTGATTTAATTGATTGTGAGCAATCTCATGACAGATTACTGCTGCAAATTGAAATTGATTATCTAACAAATTAAACAAACCAGATTCTATAAAATATACATTAAAACCAAGTGAAGAAGCATTTGGAATATTAGATTTTATGATATAAAATTTATTTTTATTTATTTGTAATTCAGCGTTTTTAGAAATGATTTGATTAAAAATATTTTGAGTAAATTTCTGATAATCATTATCTAATACGTAATTATTTTTAGTATAATTAAGAGAAATTCGATGTTCTAAAAATTCAAAATAATTTTCATATTCTTTTCTTTCTTCTTTTGAATTGAAATTACTAAGAGTTGATTTTATATTTTTAATATACTTAGAATCTAATTCCTTTGTTTGTGGATAAACAGATTGTATTAATAATAAGTAAGAGAAGAAAAGTATAAAGTATTTCATTCTATTTTTTGAAAAAGATTAGTATATAATTCTCACAAAAATATACAAATAATTCTTTAAACCTCGATTGTTTCAACTAATTTTGCAGAACAAATAAAACAAAAGATTCTTCTCAATTATGAAACAATTTACTTCGGTTTATGATGTAGAAAACATCGACGAATTACTAAAAACAGCCTTAGAAATTAAAGCAAATCCTTTTGCTCAACAAGAAGTTGGTAAAAATAAAACAGTTGGTTTAATTTTTTTTAATCCAAGTTTACGTACACGTCTAAGTTCTATTAAAGCGGCTTATAATCTTGGAGCAAATGCTTGGGTTTTGAATGCTGGAGCAGATTCTTGGACATTGGAAATGGCTGATGGTGCTGTGATGAACGGAGATTCGCAAGAACATATCAAAGAAGCAATTCAGGTAATGAGTGCGTATTGTGATGTTTTAGGCGTTCGTACTTTTCCGAAATTAGTAGATCGTGATGAAGATTATAACGAAATCATGTTCAATAAAGTAAAAGAATTATCTTCTGTTCCTGTTGTGTCTTTGGAAAGTGCAACATTACATCCATTACAATCTTTTGCTGATTTAATTACAATTGCAGAAAAAACGGGTTATACGCCTGGGACAAAACCTGAAAAGAAAGTGAAAGTTGTGATGACTTGGGCGCCGCATCCACGTCGTTTGCCACAAGCTGTTCCGAATTCTTTTGCGCAATGGTTTTCTAAAGTAGATTGGGTAGATTTTACAGTTGTACAACCAAAAGGTTTGGAGTTAGATCCAAAATTTACTGATGGAGCAACGATTGCTTATGATCAAGATAAAGCGTTGAAAGATGCTGATTTTGTTTATGCAAAAAACTGGTCTTCTTATGAAAATTATGGTGAACCGAATGAAGGTGATAAGGATTGGGAAGTGACAATGGAAAAAATGAATTTGACAAATAACGGAAAATTTATGCATTGTTTACCAGTTCGTCGCAATGTAGTAGTATCTGATGAAGTTTTAGATTCTGATCGTTCTATCGTAATTGATGAAGCAACGAACCGAATTTTCTCAGCTCAAACCGTTTTCCACGAGATTTTGAAAAATAAGTAGTAAACTACAATATAAAAAAGGCTTAAAAATTAATTTTTAAGCCTTTTTTATGATATTATTTCCCACTAAAGTCCAACATGAATATCTTTCGTAGTGGCTTCTTTTTGAGAAGTTTTATATTTTGGATCATAGTTCCAAATAATTTTATCTGAAATGGTTTTTCCATTAAGATTAGTTTCTGCAATGATTATGTTTTCACCTTTTTGCAATTGAACATTTTCAGCAACGAAATGAATTTTATTATAGCCATTTTTTACATTTTCAATCTTTTTACCATTGACAGTTAACGTTGGCGTTCCTTGATTAGAGAAGATTGTAACAGTTGTAAATTCATTTCCTCTATTTACCATTCTACGTTGCGTTAAATAAACAACAGGTTCTTTGCTCCAATTTGCTTTATACCAATAAAAAGGATCTTTTTTAATTTTTCGATCAAATGAAACCAAACCTTTGAAATTTCTTGGATTAACATTCAATCGTGTAATAGGCGTTGCAAAATCGAAAGTATTCCAAACATAAGATCCCAAAAATATTGGATGTTTTTCTATTGTTGCCCAATGAACAATATGAAATTTAGTTGCAAATTCTTCTGGAAAAAATGCAGGATCACTCCATTGATTTCCATAGTTTCCAGCAACTTCAACTTGATCTTCAGGTTTTGCTTCTGCGCCATATTCAGAGAAAATGATTTTGTAATCTTTGAATTTTTTCGAAATTTCATTCGCCCAAGTTTCAACATCTTCTTTGTCTGTCAAATTTTCGACTTCGCCATTGTACCATCCAAAATAATGATTAATTCCTTGTATATCCGCATTATTATTAACTGGATGATCGACTACATTATAACCACTTACTTGTACTGTATAACGATCAGGATCTTCTGTTTTAGCTAAGTCATTTAGTTTTGTTGTCAATTCGATGGTGTAATTATTTGGCGAATAAACTTCATTGTGTAATCCCCAAGTGTAAATAGATGGATGATTGTAATTTTGACGAATCAACTCTTTTAATTGTTGCATTGCATTATTTTCTTCCAAGGTTGTAACCTGATTCACAAATGGAATTTCTGCCCAAACAATCAATCCTAGACTATCACATTTCGAGTAAAAATAATCAGATTGTTGATAATGAGCTAATCGAATAGAAGTTGCACCAATTTCTTTTATAATTGCTAAATCTTCATCGTGATCTTCATTTGATAAAGCCGAACCTTTTCCCCAGCGATCTTGATGTCTTGTCACGCCATAAAGCGGATATTTTTTGTCGTTTAAGAAGAAACCTTCGTTCGCTTTTAGTTCAAATTTACGAATACCCAAAGGTTGTGTTACTTCATCTAAAACTTGATTATTTTGTTTGATTTGTGTCACTACTTTATATAAATATGGATCTTCTAATCCATTCCATAAATGTGGATTATTAACCTTAATATCTTGAATAATTTCTTGTCTTCCTTGTGGTGATAGAGTGTAAGGAGTGCTGATAGATTTTACAGTTTTATTGTTATGATCGATGATCGAAGTGAAAATTTCGATGTTATTTGTTTGAGCTGATTTATTATCAACTTTGACTTTAAGATGAATATCAGCCGATTTTTTACTAACATTTTTCTGAGAAATAAAAATTCCAGCCGAAGCAAAATCATTTACAGCAATATTGATAGGGTCAGTAACAATCAACGAAACAGGACGATAAATTCCACCATAAACAGGAAATAAAACATGATTAACAGGAATAATTGCTGGATTTTCCTCGTTATTAGCTTTAACCAAAATTTCATTTTCTTGATCAAATTTTAACATTCCTGTCAATTCCAAAACAAAAGCAGAATATCCACCTTGATGGCGTCCAACAAAATTATAATTTCCGTTGTTTACATCACCTTGATAGCTTACTTTGTTCTTATTTTGAGTTGATTTTAAAGGAGAATTATTCATGTAAACTTCTGCATTTGCTCCAACACCTTCAAATTTGATAAAGATTCGTTTACCTTTCCAGTTTACTTTTGGCGTAAAAGATTTTCTGTAATACGAATCACCTACATAAAAACGCTCGTTTGTACTATAAAAACCAGGTGTAACTTGGTTCGTTTGCATATCAGTTGCATTCCATGTATGTGGAACTTGAACCAATTGCCAATCGCCTTTGAAGATAGAATTGTAATTAATTTCTGCAGTGGTAAATGGCCCTTTTTTAAAGCTCCAATTAGAGTTGAAGTTTACTATTTCTCGTGCATTTACTATTTGTAAACCGATAAAGAGTAAAATTAGAGATGTTAAATTTTTCATGTGAGTTTTGATAAGCAGTAAAAATAGTGATTTCAAAAATGTAGGCAAAAAAGAAAGCCACTCAATTTGAGTGGCTTTTCTACTTATTTTGAATAGATAAATTATTTATCTAAAACTTCCATATCAAAATATAAAGTTGCATTTGGTGGTACAACACCTCCAGCACCTCTTGATCCGTAACCTAATTCGGCAGGGATAATTAAGAAAACTTTAGAACCTCTGTTGAACATTGTTAATGCTTCCATCCAACCTTGGATTAATCCTGTAACACCAACTGTTGCGTCTAGTGGTTGATTGCGATCGTAAGATGAATCTAATTTTTCACCATCATTTAAACGTAAAGTATAATGTACTTGAATTGGATCTCCTTGTACAGGTTTTGCTCCGTTTCCTTCTTCTAAAATTACATATTTTAATCCAGAAGGAGTAGTTTGCGCTTTAGCCTCTAATTCTTTTTGACGAGCAATTTCAGCATCTTTTTCAGCTTTTGCTTTCGCTTCAGCTTCAGCTTGTTTTTTTGCATGATTTGCTTTTGCAGTTTCAAAAGCTTCTCCACCGTTATATTTGGCATATTTATCACCTTTACGAGCGATTTCTACTTTCTCAATCACAACTGGAACAACTGGTTTGTCATCTCTTGTTTTTTCTACATTAGCAATAGAATCTACAACTTCTAAACCTTCTACAACTTGTCCAAAAACAGTGTGTTTACCATCTAACCATGGAGTTGGAACCTCTGTAATGAAGAATTGAGACCCGTTTGTTGCTGGTCCTGAATTTGCCATAGATAAAACACCTTTTTTATCGTGTTTTAATGTTGCATCAAATTCATCTTCGAAATCGTAACCAGGTCCACCTGTACCTCTTCCGTCTGGATCACCACCTTGAATCATGAAATCTTTGATTACACGGTGAAAAATGATTCCATCATAAAAAGGAATTCCTTTTGCTTTTGCTTTATTTTCTTTTGTACCTTCTGCTAATCCTACAAAG
Source organism: Empedobacter sp. GD03865 (assembly GCF_029840775.1). Taxonomy (NCBI): domain Bacteria; kingdom Pseudomonadati; phylum Bacteroidota; class Flavobacteriia; order Flavobacteriales; family Weeksellaceae; genus Empedobacter; species Empedobacter sp. GD03865. Next base: position 66,352 of record NZ_JAOCDF010000007.1, on the reverse strand, counting down.
TTAGCAACAGTCATTGGAGCTTCTTCTTCGTATAATTTGATTGTCATTGCACCATGATTTGTTGTCATTTTTGCATACAATCCGTCTTCTAAACTTTTAAATTCTTCTTTACTCATCGATTTTGGAATTTTAACGCCACAACTAACAAGAGTAGTGATGACAGTTAAGATTAATAATATTTTTCTCATTTTAACTTTACAGTCTTTGTGTTTATTAGTGTTTTTTTATTTTTAAAACTTTTACATCCATAATAATAGGCGAGTCTGGAGCAATTTTTTGTGTATCACCATAACCTCCATAAGCTAAAAACGAAGGTAATAATAATTTAGCAGTTTCACCTTCAGGAATTAATTGCAAACCAGCTTGTAAACCTCTCACAATATCAGCTTTTCCTAAAATTATTTTCTGAACTTTATTATCGTTAAACGAATATAAAATATTGTTTTCGAGATCAGTTACTTGATATTCAAATTCGATGTAGTCTCCATTATTTGCTGTAGAAGCTGTTCGTTGACCACTATTTGAAATCCAAAAGCCCGAACTCGTTTTAACAAATTTTAGGTCAGATGTTTTCATATAATCATCAAACCATTGTAATTCTTCTTGATGCAATAATTTTCCACGTTCTTGCGAACGTTTCATAAAATCGTCATTGGAATATGAAACGGGATATTGTATGACTTTTTGATCACAACTCATTAACGCAAAAACAGCGAAAGTGAATAAAATAACTTTTTTCATTAGATAACGATACTAGCTAATTTTTCTTGATATTCTGGTAAAAGGGATTGGAAATAAGCAATTGTTTCTTCCATATTCATATCCGAACGACCTCCAGAAGCATTCATATGACCGCCGCCATTGAAATGTTTGCGAGAGAATTCATTCACATCAAAATCACCTTTCGAACGTAACGAAATTTTAATGAAATTATGATGTGTGTCTTCAATAAAAATTACAGAAAAGATAAAATTCTCTACACTCAAACCATAATTTACAAAACCTTCTGTATCTCCTTTCTGAAAACCATTTGCCAACAAATCTTCACGTTTTAAGAACATGAAAGCTGTGCGATGTTCTGGTAAAAAAGTTAGATTATTTAGGGTTAATGATAACAATTTTAAACGTCCTTGCGTTTGCGAATCGTTTACATACGAAGTCACTTTGTCAACTTCTACACCTTTATCAATCAATTCTGCAACAATTCTATGCGTATCAGCCGATGTATTACGAAAACGGAATCCGCCTGTATCCGTCATTATTCCAGTATAAATACATTCAGCAATGCCTTTATCAATTTTATCCAAATCATTCATCGCTTCGATAAAATTATAAACCATTTGACAAGTCGCAGGCATTTCGATATCCGAATACATAAAATCAAATGTATCTGGTTCACGGTGATGATCGATTAATATTTTTGGTGCTTTCGAACGTTCAACCCAGTTTCCTAAGTCGTCAATTCGTTTTACAGTATTAAAATCTAAGATAAAAATCAAATCAGCTTGATGTATAATTGCTTCGGCAACTTTTGGTCGGTAATCTGCAATTACAATCTCTTTTGCTGAAGGCATCCATTTTAGGAACTTAGGAAAATCGTTTGGTGAAACAATGTTACACGTGTGTCCTAATTTATTCAAATAATGAAACATCGCCAATGTAGAACCTATCGCATCTCCATCAGGATTTTTGTGCGGTAGAATTGCAATTTTCTTTGGTGTTGATTTTAAAAGAGTTTTTAACTCTTCGAAATTTGTCATTTGCATAGTTGCAAAGATAAACAAACAAGTGAAATTGTAAATTGCTTTGAACAAGAAAACCTCCAAATTTGGAGGTTTTCTTGTTTTTATGAAATATTTATAATTTATAAATCTCTTTTCTTGATAATTAATAAGGATAAACCAAGAAATAAAATGATGTAGAAAATATTTACCGCAAAATGATCCCATTGTACATGATCGGCAACAAATAACTTACCTTCCATAATTGCTTTTTGTATATCTACAGAAGGATAATCAACTATTTTTCCGTTTGAGTTTAGTGGTAAATAATTAGTTAAGATTTTAATTTCTTCAGGATTTTTTGGAGGATTTTTACCAAATCGAACTAAAAATTCAACAACTTTAGCAACAGATTCTATAATATTCAAAACAATTAAAGATAAAATCGCAAAAGCACTTTTCTTTAATAGGAATGATAAAAACATGGCGAATACAATATAAGCGAAGATTTCGACGAAATATCCTCCTAAGAATTCGATTCCGTTTACAAAATCAAACTTTTCGCTAAAAATAGAACCTAATGCAAAAACTAAAACGCCAACTAAAAGTGTAGAAATCAAAGTTATCACAACGTTCATCAAAACTTTTGTGTTTAAAAATTCAGTTTTAGATAAACCATCAATTGTATTTTGCTTGAAAGTTCCGAAAGAGTATTCGTTTGTAATATTATTAATAACAATAATAGCTAAAAAGAATTTTCCAAAACCAATTAACCACGTGATATTATGCCAAATTACAGGAAACTCTAATGCACCTAATTTGATTAAATCAATTTCGATTCCATTCATATTTGGTTTGAAATTCGGCAACGTAATTCCCATTAACAGAATCATCACAAAATATAAAATGATGAAAATTCGTGTTCCTTTGTTGTAGAATAATTTATTCCATTCTATGCTAAATAATCTTTTCATGTTAGTTCTGTTTTTGGATTAATTGGAAAAATTGTTGCTCTAAAGATTCTTTACGTTTTACCAAATGATTCACGATAATTCCTTGTTCATAAAGCATTTTATTGATTTCTGCAGGATCTTTTTCTTCTGATAAAACAGCAAAAAGTTTGTTATTTTCTTTAGTAACTTTCGAAACGAATGAGAACGTTTTTAATGTATATTCCAAACTTTCCATATTTTGCGCAGCAACTTCGATGCTTCCAAAACTTGAATTCATTTGATCTACAGAACCCGCATAAAGCATTTTTCCTTGATTAAGAACCACCACATGCGAACATACTTTTTCGACTTCGTCTAATAAATGACTGGCCAAAATAATTGTTGTCCCTTGTTGCGCAATTTTAATAATCAATTCACGAATCTGAATAATTCCTTGTGGATCTAAACCATTTGTAGGTTCGTCTAAAATCAACACTTCAGGATCATTTAACAACGCAGCCGCAATAGCCAAACGTTGCTTCATTCCCAACGAATATTGTTGAAATTTATCTTTTTTACGAGAAAGTAATCCAACTAATTCAAGTTTTTCGTCAATTTTCGCATAATTAACTTCTTTAATATCAGCAACAATTTCAAGATTTTTTTCTGCTGATAAATAAGGATAGAATTTTGGGCTTTCGATAATTGCACCAATTTTTTTTAATGAATCGTTATCTGGTTCTTGATCAAACCATTTCCACGAACCCGCTGTAGGATTGATTACATTAAGAATCATTCCTAATGTTGTCGATTTTCCACTTCCGTTTGGACCAAGTAATCCATAAACGTTTCCTTTTTCTACCGAAAAAGAGACATTGTTGACCGCTGTAAAACTGCCAAATTTTTTAGTAAGTTGATTAATTTCAAGAACTTTATTCATAGTAGTTGAATTTGTTTTCTTTATATGTAGAGTTTTTTGTTAATTTGTTACAATTTAGAATTAATTTAAATAACATGAGAACGATACTTTATACCTTATTAATTGTACTAACAATTCAGGCTAAAGCGCAAAACGGAAAAACTTATCAAATTTATAATCAACAAGAAAAGAAAGTTGATTTTGATAAAATGATTAAAGAATTAGCAAAATATGATGTTGTTTTATTTGGTGAACATCATAATAATGCGGTAAATCATTGGTTGCAATTGCAAACGACAAAAGAATTGTATAAGATAAAAGGAAAACAACTGATTCTTGGAGCAGAAATGTTCGAGCGTCATCAACAAAATGATTTAACGAATTATTTGAAAAGCAAAACGACGGATGATGAGTTTCAAAAGAGTACAAAGCTTTGGAATAATTACAAAACAGATTACAAACCGCTTGTTGATTTTGCGAAAGAAAAGAATTTAGATTTTGTAGCAACTAATGTATCACGCAAATATGCTTCGTATGTCGCTAAGAATGGACTTGAAGCTTTGGATACAGTTCCAAATAATGAGAAAGTCTTTATTGCGAAACTTCCTATTACGATAGATTATGATGCGCCTGGTTATCCTGAGATGATTAAAATGATGGGAGATCATGCTGGAGTGAAGGCAAAACAGTTTGTTGCAGCACAAGCTACAAAGGATGCAACAATGGCAGAATCAATTTTGAATAATTTGAAGAAAAATAATCTATTCATTCATTACAATGGTGATTATCATTCTAAAAATTATGGCGGAATTTATTGGTATTTGAAATATTTTCGACCTGAGCTCAAAATCGCCGTAATTGAAATTCTAGAAAGTGAAGATTTAAATGAAAAATTATCTGTAATTAAATCTAAAAACGAAAATGTTACTACGACAGAATTTATTATAGTATTTCCTAAGGATTCGCCTAAAACCTACTAATTTTACTGATAAGCAGAAAGTTTTATTGATTATTTTTCATATTTTGCATTTTTAAAAAATAAAGCAAACAATTAAATACAACTATGGACAGAAGAAATTTTATTAAATCGACTGCTGCAGCATCTACGGTAGCATTAGTATCACCAGATTCATTATTTGATTTTTCATCAAAATTGAAAAGGTGAAAGTAGGAATTGTTGGCTGTGGAATGAGAGGGCAGGTACATTTAGATGAGTTATTAAAAAGAAATGATGTAGAAGTTGTTGGGATCGCTGAACCAGATCAACGAATGATTGATCGTTCAAACAAAATTTTTGCAAAACATAATAAAAAACCTGTAGAGTATTTTAAAGGTTTAGATGGATATAAAAAATTATATAAGAATAAGAAAATTCATGCTGTAATTATAGCTACGCCATGGGAATTTCACGCTGAGCAAACAATTGCAGCAATGAATGCGGGTAAAATTGTAGGTTTAGAAGTGTGTGGAGCGATGAATTTACAAGAATGTTGGGATTACGTAGATACATACGAAAAAACGAAAGTTCCTGTATTCATGATGGAGAATGTTTGTTACCGTCGCGATGTTATGGCTGTAATGAATATGGTTCGTAAAGGAATGTTTGGTCAAATTGTTCATGGACAAGGTGGTTACCAACACGATTTAAGAAATGTATTATTTAACGATGGTAAACAACCTTATGGTGGAGGAGTTGAATTTGGAGACAAAGGTTTCTCTGAAGCTGCTTGGCGTACAAATCATTATGTAAAACGTAATGCAGAATTATATCCAACGCATGGTTTAGGACCAATCGGTACAATGATGGATGTTAACCGTGGAAATAGAATTACACATTTAACTTCTATGGCTTCTCGACAAGCTGGTTTAACTGATTATATCGTGAAAAATGGAGGAGCAGATCACCCAAATGCAAAGGTTAAATTCAAACAAGGAGATATCGTTCAAACAATGTTAAAATGTGAGAATGGAGAAACAATCTTATTAACGCACGATACATCTTTACAACGTCCTTATAACTTAGGTTTCCGTATTCAAGGAACTGATGGTATTTGGCAAGATATCGGTTCAGGAGGATTTAGTCAAGGTTTCATTTATTTTGAAGATGAAATGAAACATTCTCACAAATGGGCGAGTTCAGAAGATCATTTAAAAACTTACGATCACCCATATTGGAAAAAATACGAAACTCAGGCAGAAGGAGCAGGACACGGAGGAATGGATTTCTTCTTAATGAATGATTTTATCGAGTGTATCAAAGCAAACAAAGAATTCCCATTCGATGTATACGATTTAGCAACTTGGTATGCAGTAACACCATTAAGTGAAAAATCTATCGAAGGAAACGGTGCTTCTCAAGAAATGCCAGATTTTACAAGAGGAAAATATAAAACAAGAAAACCAGTTTTTGGTACAGAAGATTATGGAATCTAAAACCTTATCATTAGTCATTTTAGCAGGTGGAATGGGAAGCCGCTACAAAGGACAAAAACAAATTGATCCAATTGGACCAAGTAAAGAAACGTTGATGGAATATTCAATTTTCGATGCTTTTTCTTGTGGAATAAAACATTTTGTATTCATTATTAATGAACAATTTAATGCAGAAACTAAAAAATATTTTCAAAATTTAATTGAAAAAAATGGAGGTAAAGTAGAATTTGTTCTTCAAACGACGTATACATCTGTTCCGAGAGGAATTTACGATACAATAGAAAAACGTGAAAAACCTTGGGGAACTGGACATGCGTTAATGATTACAAAAAATCATTTAAACAATCCATTTATTGTGATTAATGCTGACGATTTTTATGGTCGTAAAGCTTATGAAAAGGCGAATGAATTAGTTCAAAACGAAAAAATCACTGCAAATACTTATGGTATGGTTGCGTACAAATTGGCGAATACGATCAGCGAAAATGGTTCTGTTTCTCGCGGAGTTTGCACGGTAACTAACGGTCATTTGGAGAATGTTGTAGAGCGTACAAATATCTATTCTAACGAAAATGGAGAAATTGTTTTTGAAGAAGATGATAACATTTTACCATTGGACGGAGATACGGCTGTATCGATGAATTTCTTTGTTTTACATCCTTCTATTTTCAGAAAATTAGAAGATAAATTTGAGGAATTTCTTCACGAAAATGCTTCTCAATTGAAAGCAGAATTTTTCTTGCCGAAAGTTGTAAATGATATGATCAAAGAAGATCAATTGGAAGTGATTGTAGAAAAATCGGATGACAATTGGTTTGGAATGACATATCCAGAAGATAGAGAAGTAGTTGTAAATTCTATTCACAATTTAATCAATGATCAAAAATATCCAAATTCACTTTGGACATAAAATATAATGGAGAAAATATTAAAACATTATTTCGAAAATATAGATCAAGTTAGTGTTAATCCAATCAGTTCTGGTTGGATTAATTCTACTTATGAAGTTGAGTACGAAGGAAAAAAAAATATTTTACAAAAAATAAACACGCACGTTTTTCCTCAACCAGAAGTAATTTCTAACAATATTGACATCATTTCTCGTCATCTAAAAGCAAAGAATTATCAAAATTCGGTAATCGAAATTGTAAAAGATTTGCAAGGAAATTTATTAGCAAAAGAAGATGGAGAAATTTGGAGGATGACTTCTTTTATTCCAAATTCTATTTGTTTTGAGAAAGTGGAATCTGCGGAACAAGCATACGAAGCGGCGAAAACAATTAGTGAATTTCATTCGTATTTGTTAGATGTTAATGTTGATGAAATTCATCCTTCGATTGTCGGGTTTTTAGATTATCATAAACGTGTAAATGATTTCAAAAATGCATTGAAAAATGCTTCAACAGAGCGTTTAGAAGAAACGAAAGAAGAAGTTGCTTATATTTTGGATAATCTGTATCAAGTTGAAAAATATTTAGAAATAGATTTCCCAAAACGTGTCGTTCATGCTGATGCAAAAATTAGTAATTTCTTATTCAATAATGATAATCATTCGCAAGCAATTGCTGTGATAGATTGGGATACAATAATGCCAGGAAATATTTTGTGCGATTTTGGAGATATGATTCGTACATATGCAAATCTGAAAGCAGAAGATGATCCTAATCCTGAAAAATTGTTTGAACCTGATTATTATAAAGCGGTTAAAAATGGGTTTTTAGAACATTTAAAATATGATTTACAACCAATAGAGATCGAAAATATGGATTTTGTTGCGTATATTGTGATTTATATTCAGGCGGTTAGATTTTTGGCAGATTATTTAGAAAACGATATTTATTATTCGATTTCTTATCCAAAACAAAATCTAAATCGTACGATTAATCAAATCAATTTATTAAAAGCATTAACAAAATTTCATGAAGAAAATTCGGTTCGAAAAATATAAACCTACAGATTTTAATAACTTTTTTAAACTTGTTCAGGACGACGAAGTGATGAAATATATCTCTGGAAAAGGTTTGAATGAAGAGCAAGCAAATCACAAATTTACATCAATCTTAGAAAAAGGTAGCGTTAACGAAAACCTTGGTTTTTTTAAGGTTTATGACGAAAACGACACACTTTTAGGTGATTGTAAATTGGTGTATAACAAACATATCGAAAATTCACTTGAAATAGGTTATTTATTGAAAAAAGAATTTTGGAGAAAAGGTTTTGGATCAATGATTTGCGAACATTTATTAGCAGAATCAAAAGAAAAATTTCCTGATTTGCAAGTAATGGCTGTCATCGATCCTGATAATGTTGCTTCAAGAAAGTTGTTAGAAAAGTTTAATTTTGAATCGTATTGGAAAGGCATCGAAAATGATTTGCCTACAGAAAAATTGCTTTTAAAAGAGAAATGATACGAGTAAAAGATGTCGCTTTGGCGATGGAAGAAATAGCGCCTTTGGCGTATGCAGAGGATTTTGACAATGTTGGATTGCTAGTTGGTGATTACAATAATGAGGTAACAGAGATCTTGGTAACGTTGGACACAACACCAGAAGTTGTGGAAGAAGCGATTGAGAAAAATTGTAATTTGATTGTGAGTTTTCATCCAATTATTTTTTCTGGTTTAAAGAAATTGAACGGAAAAAATTATGTTGAAAAAGCTGTGATGACAGCAATCAAAAATGGAATTAATATTTATGCAACGCATACAGCTTTAGATAATTCGAAAGTTGGAGTTAATTTCAAAATTTCTGAACAATTAGCTTTATTGAATACGAAAATTCTTATTCCAAAATTGCAAACTATCAAACAATTAATTACCTATGTACCAACAGAACATGCTGACCAATTGAAATTTGCGTTGTATGAAGCGGGTGCAGGAAAAATTGGGAATTATGATTCGTGTGGTTTTGCGATAGAAGGCGAAGGAAATTATCGACCAACTGCTGGTGCAAATCCGTTTATTGGCGAAATAGGGAAATTGGAAGCAGTAAACGAAACGCGAATAGAGGTTATTGTTCCGCAACATTTGGAAGGTGATGTGATGAATGCTTTATTCAAAAATCATCCGTACGAAGAAGTTGCTTATTCTGTTATTTCGTTGAATAATCAAAATAATTATATTGGAATTGGAATGATTGGAGAGTTGGAAAATGAAATGGAAGAACTCGATTTTTTCAATTATCTAAAAACTCAAATGAATACACCCGTTATTCGTCACTCGAAATTATTAAACAAAAAAATAAAGAAGGTTGCTGTACTTGGAGGTTCTGGCGCATTTGGAATAAAAAATGCAATTTCGGCTGGAGCGGACATTTATATCACGGCTGATTTGAAATATCACGATTTTTTTACAGCTGAAAATAAGCTTGTTTTGGCAGATATTGGACATTTTGAATCGGAACAGTTTACAAAAAACTTAATAACTTCGTATCTTAAAGAAAAATTTACTAATTTTGTGGTCTTTAATTCTGGAATTAATACCAATCCTGTTAATTATTGTTAACTATGTCTGAAACAAAAAATATCAAAGAACTAAGCGTAGAAGAAAAACTTCGCGCGTTATACGACTTGCAATTAATTGATTCACGTTTAGATGAAATCAGAAACACAAGAGGTGAATTACCTTTAGAAGTTGAAGATTTGAGCGACGATGTTGCACAATTAGAAACGAGAATCCAAAAAATAGTTGACGAAACTAAAGGTTTGGATGAAGAAATTAAATTGAAGAAAGAAGCAATCAAAAATGCTGAAGCTTTAATTAAAAAATACACGAAACAACAAGATAACGTACGAAATAACAGAGAATTTGATGCTTTAGCTAAAGAAGTTGAGTATCAAGGTTTGGAAATTGAGTTATCTGAAAAACGTATTCGCGAGTTTACAGTTAAAATTTCTCAAAAAAATGCACAAGTTGAAGAATTTAATGCAAAATTAAATTCAATGAAAGAGCATTTATCTCACAAACAAGCTGAGTTGGATACAATTGTAAAAGATACAGAAAAAGAAGAAAGTAATTTATTGAAATTATCTTCTGAATATTCTGCTAAAATCGAACAAAGATTATTAGATGCTTACAGCCGTATCAGAAATTCTGTGAAAAATGGTTTAGCTGTTGTTCCTGTACAACGTGGAGCTTCTGCGGGATCTTTCTTTACAATTCCACCACAAAGACAGATGGATATCGCTCAACGTAAAAAAATTATCGCTGATGAACATTCAGGACGTATCTTGGTTGATTTGGAATTGGCTTTAGAAGAGCAAGAAAAAATGGAAATCGTTATCAAAGGATAATTTTCTGTTAAAAAATATTTTATTTAATATCAAAGTGTTGCACGTTTGTGTGACACTTTTTTTATGCCAAAACTGGTTGTTGTTATTTTTTAGCACGCTATTTGTAATATTGGCATTATAATTAGTTTGAAAATTTAGAAATTATGAAAAAAATTATATTTTTAGCAATGTTAACGGTCTCGTCTATATCATTAACATCTTGTGTGAATAATGATGATGGATACTATGACAACGGACCAGAAATTGTAAATGTTGGACAAATCAATTATGATGGCGTTTCTTTTCCGCTTCGAAATGCAGTTGTAGCTGATATTGAAAAAGCAGATGGAGGATATTATTATAGTGTAGAGTTATCGACGAATCCGGTTCCTAAAAATGGAAAATTATATGGCTCTTATTTGTATTTAGAAATCTTTCAAAGAGGTGATTTAAATTTTAATGGAACTTACGTAACAGAAAATAATGATAGAGGATTGGATTATATCGAATATTACGAAGATCCTATTATGCAAAATTATGTACCAGTTCTTAATTCAGGAACATTTGCATTATTAGATACAGATTTCTCTTCAGGATCTATTAACTTAAAAAATTATTTTGATCCTTATAACAGAAGTTTATTGTCTACAAACTTTGCTTTGAGAGTTTCGAATGGTAAAACATTGACGGGTGATTTTGACGGATTGTTTGATTTCATTCAATTATACAACAAATCTGCAAAAGGTGCTGTAAATGCAAAATCAGCAACAACAGAAAGAGTAAAAACAGGAGTGAGAAGACCTTCTGCAAGAAAATAAAATTTCAATTTATAGATAAAAAAAACTCCGCTAAATTTTTAGCGGTGTTTTTTATTGATATACTTTTTTGATTAAGCTTCTACTTCTTTATCACGATTCTTTGGGAAACGGCGATAACCTTTCAAATTAAATCTAAAATCTTTTTTCGTTGGACGAACAATAATACGTAATGATGAATCATTTGTAAAATAAGTTTGTGCCCAGTTTAAGAAAATAGCTAATTTGTTACGTACAGTCAAGATTAACATCAAGTGCAAAAACATCCATGTAAACCATGCCAAACGTCCAGAGAAAGAGAATTTAGGTAAATCGACAACTGCTTTGCGTTTACCAATTGTTGCCATAGAACCTGGATCTTTGTATTCGAACAATGTCAATTTATCTTCAGATAAACCTTGTCCTAATTTGTCAAAGTTTTTCGCCAATTGTTCAGCTTGATCTCCTGCAACACGTGCTAATTGTGGATGTCCATGAGGATACTTCGGTGTTTCCATCGAAGAAATATCTCCAATTGCATAAATGTTTTCAGTTCCTAAAACTTTAGAAGTACGATCTACTTTCAAACGATTTCCTCGTTGCAAATCTTCTTGTTTTACTGCTCCTTCAGGCACATTTCCCATAACTCCAGCAGCCCAAATCAAATTTCGAGTATTGATTGTACGACCATCAGCCAAAGAAATTGTTTTTCCATCGTAGTCAGTTACGCGACCTTCTGTCCAAACATTTACGCCCATATTTGTCAAATATTCATAAGACTTTTTGTGCGCCAATTCAGACATTGGACCTAATAAATTTGGACCTCCTTCAATCAAATAAATATTCAATTTAGAGAAATCTAAATCTGGATAATCTTTCGGAAGAATGAATTTTTTCATTTGCGCAATTGCACCTGAAAGCTCAACTCCTGTTGGTCCTCCACCTACAACGACAATATTCATAATTTCTTCCAATTCTTCTGGAGATTCTGCAGAATATGCACTCTCGAAGTTTGTTAATAATCGATTTTTAAGCGTTAAAGCTTCATTTGTCGATTTCATTGGGAAAGATAATTCCTCAATTTGTTTGTTCCCGAAGAAATTTGTGGTACATCCCATGGCAACAACCAAATAGTCGTAGGAAAAATCCCCGATTGTGGTTTCAACAATATTTTGATCTTTCTTAATTGCTGTAACTTCGGCTAAACGAACGCTAACATTTTTACTCCCTTGAAATACTTTTCGAATAGGGAACGAAATATCACTTGCGTTAATCGCTGCAGTTGCAACCTGATAAAATAAGGGTTGAAATTGGTGGTAATTATAGCGGTCAATAAGTGTAACAGAAAAGTGTGGGTTATTATTTAATTTACGGGCTAATTTAAGTCCGGCAAATCCAGCACCTAAAATGACAATCTTTTTCTTTTCCAAAATTCACTTTTTTGTAAAATTACGAACAAACTAAGAAACAATGAAAGATTTATTAAAAATTATTCTGAACCTTAGATATTTACTATGATATCGGATTGATTATTAGATTTTTTTAAATTTATGTTTTTTGTCAGTTTTAAATAAATTGTTAAAATTATTTGTGATTTCACGTATTTTCAAGCTTTTTTAATTTTTATGAAAGATTAGAATTTAAACAATTTTTAAGCTTAATCATTTTAAGAAATCAATCAAATTCACGAATTTTATTCCAAATTAATCAAGTCAAAAAAACAAGTAATGAGCAAATTATTTGAATCAATCAATATAAATGAATCTATTTCATTAAAAAATAGAATTATTATGTCGCCAATGTGCCAATATTCTTCGGAAGATGGTTTTCCAAATGATTGGCATTTTCAACATTATGTTTCGCGTGCAGTAGGTAATGTTTCGGCGATTATACAAGAAGCTACCGCGGTTGTTGTAGAAGGTCGAATTTCATATGGTGATTTAGGAATTTGGAAAGATGAACATATCGAAGCGTATCAAAAATTAACTTCTGAAATCAAAAAATACAATTGCGTTCCTGGGATTCAGTTAGCGCATGCAGGACGAAAAGCAAGTACAGAAAAACCTTGGTTGGGACACAATCAAATAAAATCTGACGAAAAAAATGGTTGGAAAACGGTTTCGAGTTCTAGTTTACCTTTTAATGAATTGGATGAAACCCCACATGAATTATCAGTTTCAGAAATTGAAAATATTGTAAAAGAATGGGGAAAAGCAACAGAGCGTGCTATAAAATCTGGTTTTGAAATTTTAGAAATTCATGGCGCGCATGGTTATTTGGTTCATCAGTTTTTGTCACCTTTAATTAATAATAGAACAGATGAATATGGTGGAAGTTTCGAAAATAGAATTCGTTTTGTGTTGGAAATTGTTGCTGAAATGCAAAAATACATTACAACTCAATCGCTTTGGGTTCGTTTGTCAGCTTCGGATTGGGCAGAAAATGGTTGGAATTTAGAAGAAACAATCGAATTGTGTAAAATTTTAAAACAAAATGGAGTAGAAGTGATTGATGTTTCGTCTGGAGGAGGAGTGAGTCATCAAAAAATTGATGTCAAAAAAAATTATCAAGTTCCATTCGCAAATGAAATTAAAAACCAAGTCGAAATCATTACTGGAGCTGTTGGATTAATTTTTGAGCCAAAACAAGCCGAAGAAATTCTTCAAAATGAAAAAGCAGATTTAATCTTTTTAGGAAGAGAATTATTACGCGATCCATATTTCGCATTACGTGCTGCAAAAGAGTTAGAAGAAGATATAAAGTGGTTGCCACAATATGAAAGAGCAAAAAATAATCATTACGCATAAATTATGTTAGCATTAAAAAAAATTCATCATATTGCAATCATTTGTTCGGATTATCAAAAATCAAAACATTTTTACACAGAAATTTTAGGATTCGAAATTGTGCAAGAAGTTTACCGAAAAGAACGTGATTCTTATAAATTAGATTTAGCTTTGCAAAATTATTACTGCATCGAATTATTTTCTTTTCCTAATCCACCAAAACGTGTTTCTCGACCAGAAGCTTCTGGATTGAGACATATTGCTTTTGCTGTGGAAAATATAGAAAATGAAGTAGAAAAATTAACGCAGTTGAATGTGATGGTAGAGCCAATTCGTGTGGATGAATACACGCAAAAGAAGTTTACTTTTTTTGAAGATCCCGACGGTTTGCCGATAGAATTATACGAAGAATAGAAGAATAAATGGTAAAAAAGAGTTTACTTGCCTTAGCAATGGGAGGTTTAGCCATCGGAATGACGGAATTTTCGATGATGGGAGTTTTAGAAGATTTTGCAAAAGATTTGAATATTTCAATTCCAACAGCAGGGAATTTTATATCAATGTATGCAATGGGCGTAATGGTTGGAGCTCCAACATTGATCATGGCTACAAGTAAATATTCGCCTAAAAAAGTTTTAATCTTTTTTATGTTATTGTTTACCATTTTTAATTCACTTTTTGTTATTGCACCAAGTTACAATACCTTATTAATTGCTCGTTTTATGTCTGGTTTACCTCATGGAGCATTCTTCGGTGTAGGGTCTGTAGTGGCTGCACAATTAGCAACAAAAGGAAAAGAAGCGCAAGCCATTTCGATTATGTTTGCAGGATTAACGTTTGCGAATTTGGTAGGTGTTCCATTAGGGACGAAATTAGGACAAGTTTTTTCGTGGCGATTAACATTTGGGATTATTGCAAGTTTAGGATTAATCACGATGTTAGCGATTTCTCTTTGGGTTCCGAATCTTAAAAATACAAACAAAGGAAGTTTGGTAGAACAATTAAGTTTCTTCAAAAAATGGGAAGCTTGGGTATTAATTGTGATGATTTCTATCGGAACTTCAGGATTATTTGCGTGGATAAGTTACATTTCTCCGTTAATGACAAACGTAGCAGATTTACCCAAAACAAAAATTCCAATTATTATGACTTTGATTGGTCTAGGAATGTTTGTAGGTAATTTTATAGGTGGAAAATTGGCAGACACCATGTCTCCAAATAAAGCTGCAATCATCTCTTTTGCGTCGATGGCGGTTTGTTTAGTGATTGTTTATTTCACTTCTCATATACAAATTATGGCGTACATCATGTCGTTTATTACAGGATTAATTGCGTTTACAATTGGTTCGCCAATTCAAATGATGTTGATTAATAACGGAAAAGGATCCGAAACTTTAGCCGCAGCAGCTGGTCAAGCAAGTTTTAATATCGGAAATGCTTTAGGTGCATTTTTAGGAGGAATTCCGATTGCAATGGGGTTAGGATTTAATTCGCAATTGTGGGTTGGCTTTATTATGGCTTCGGTAGGATCAATAATTGCAGCAATCTTTTTACAATTAAAATCGAAAAGAGTTTAAAAATATTACTTCAATCATAATCAAAGGATGTTCTACGGAGCATCCTTTTTTAGTTTATATTTGTAACAAATTAAACTCAAATGAATCATTACAAAGCTCTTATTATAGATGATGAACACTTTGCTCAACAAGGGTTAAAGAAAATTATTCAACATGCTTTGCCAGATTTTTTTGTTTCCATTGATACTGCAAATTCTGTAAAAGAAGGCGTTGAAAAAATTAAGGAAAATCAACCAGATATCGTTTTTTTGGATATTCACATGCCAGAGGAATTTGGGTTTAAATTATTTGATTATTTCGATGATATTACGTTTGATGTCATTTTCACAACAGCTCATTCAGACTATATTTTAGAAGCTGTAAATCAATGGGGATGTTTGGGTTATTTGATGAAACCTATTTCAATTTCTGATCTTAAAGTATTATTGAATCGTTTTGTAGAGCGTCAAAATCAAACAAAAATAACGAAAGAGATTATTAATATTGCAGATGATTTTGAAGATGAAGTAGAAACTGATAATCTGAAAGATGTTTTCAAAAATGAGCATGGAATTATATTTATTCCATCTATAACAGAGGTTTTGGTACTGAAAATTGAAGATATTATTTATTGTAAAGCAGATGATAGTTATTGTACAATTTTTACCGAAAAAGAGGCGTACATGGTAACTAAAACGTTGAAAGAAGTAGAAAATTTAATTGATCAAACCAATTTTTTCCGTGTCAATAGATCGTATTTGGTTAATATTAATTTTGCTAAAAAATTTGATAAACGAAACAATTTATTGATTCTGAATTGTCATCCAAAAGATGGTGAATTAAATCTTCCTGTGACTTCTTTGGGGTATAAAATTTTATCGAATGTGGTTGCGTAACTTCATTTTTTTACTTGTTTTATTTCTTTGTTCTCATCAACTTTCTGCGCAATATGTTCTGACAAAACAATACACGTACGAAAATGGCTTGCCTGCCAATGAGATTTTGAGTGTTTACAAAGATTCTCGTAAAATCTTGTGGGTTGGAACTCGTTTTGGCGTATTTGTGAAAGACATGGACAATTTCAAAATGATGAAACGCTTCGAGAAAGTACAATACAATAATGTTTGGACAATAATAGAAGATAGGCAATATAATGTTTGGTTCGGAAGTTACGGACAAGGGATATTGAAATTTACTGGTCAACGTTTTGAACAAATTAATACAGCGAAAGGATTAGTTTCGGATCGTGTTCGAAATTTATTTTATTTAGATGATTTAATATATGTTGCTGCGCAAGGTGGTGTTTCGATTATTGATACAAAATCAAAGAAAATTTATAATCCTTCTTTTGAAAAAAATAACAATATTGTGTTCGAAGCGGTATCTTTTTTCGAATATCAAAACAAGGTTTATGTTGCAACAATAGATCATGGTGTTTATGAAGTTCATCGCGATAAGTTGAAGTTGGTCAATCCTTTCAATCGAATTAATTATAGTTTTTTGAATAATAATGATTTGTATTTGTCATCTTCTAAAGGTCTTAATATCATTTCGATAAACGATTTTTTGAATAAAAAATTGAATTTTAAAACCTACGATTTTCCAGTTTTTAGAAATCACAACATTTCAGATAAACGTCATTCTCTTTTATTAGCTGGTTACGAAACGGGTGCAGGAAATGGAATGGTTGCCGAATTAAAGGACAATAAAATAACAGATCAAACAGAAAATTTTAAAATCACTTCGGATTATCCGTATCGAGTTTTTAGTAGTAAAACGGATGATTTAATTTATGTTGGAAGTGCTGATAAAGGACTTTTTGAAGTTCATTTTAATCATTTTTTAGATTTTTCAACGATTGATAATAAAAGAGTCATTGAAATTCTAAAAGTTGCGAATACACAATATTTTTTAACACCAGAAGGACTTTATTTTCAAGAGAATAATGTATTCAATAAGCAGATAAAGAGAAATGCTTTTTATCAATATATGCTTCGAAATAAGTCAAAATTCAAAGATTTTTTAAGTCAATCAAATAAAGATTTTTATGAAATTGATTTTGATTTGAAAGAAAAAAATCTTCGTTTTTATAAAATGATTATTCGTCATAATTCGTTTATTATAGCAACTAATTTAGGACTTTTCGAGTTAGATTTTAATGGAGAATTCAAAGATTATTTACCTAATCGAACAAGTCAATTTACATATTTTAATAATCAATTTATTCAGACAAATCCTTTTGGAGGAATTTTGGTTTTTGATGATCTGAATAATCTAAAATATTACGCATATTCAGCTACGCAAGCGAATGTTCCGAAAGATGTTGTTTCGATTTGTCAAAATAAAAAAGCTGTATTTTTTGGTTCTTCTTTGGATGGATTATTCAAGTATGAAAATGGAAATTTTATTTCTTATTTGCAAAATAATCAGTTTAATGAATCTAAAATTAAAATGATAAAATGCATTGGAGATAATCAGTTGTTGGTTGCAACAGAATTTGCGAAAGTCTATATTTTAGAGGTAAAAGGAGATGAATTAATCACAAAAAAAGTAATCAATATTCGTGAAATTGGCGGGGAAAATATCAGTTCAATTGACATTTTTGGGAACTCAATTCTGATTGGAACCAATCGTAATTTACTCGTTTTCAATAATAATAAAACGTATATGATTGGCAACGAACAAGGTTTTGTGAATAAGGATATACATTCGTCTATTTTTGACGGAAAAACGGCTACAATTGGTGTAGAAAATGGATATTATAAGTTAAATCTTGAGAATTTATTAAAGCAAAAAAATCAGTCGAAAGAGATTATTATTACAAGTTTTAAAATTAATGATCAATCTTTTGGAATAGATAAATTTATGTGGTTTGATTTGATTGATAAAGATTTGAATTTAAAGAATAATGAGAACAATATTACATTAAATTTTGCTGTGGTTGATGCTAATTTTGCTCAAAGTTATAAGTACAGATATCGTGTAAATCCTGATGAAAAGTGGAACGAGTATTTTTATAACCCATCTATTTATTTGCGGAATATACCATATGGTAAATATCGTGTTCAATTAGAAATAACAGATACAAGCAATGGACAAAAACAAATTATTGATTTGGTTTCGTTGAATGTTGACGAACCTTTTTACTTGAATATTTATTTTATTTTGTTGTCAGTCTTAACTTTAGGATTGATTATTTATCGTTATAATACAAATAAAATCAAGACGTTAAATAAATTTAATCAATTAAAAATTAGTCAATTAAATGAAAAAAATACTCAAGAAAATCAACGTTTGCAATTAGAGCGGCAATTAACCGAAACGAAGTTAACAGCTTTACAATCGCAAATGAATCCGCATTTTATTTTCAATGTGTTGAATTCTATTCAGTTTTATATTTTGGATAATGATATTGATAATGCGTTAAATTCGTTGGGACGTTTTTCTCATTTGATTCGTCAGATGTTAAATCTTTCAACAAAAGATGAAATTAGTTTGAAAGATGAAATTGATTTTTTGAAATTATATGTTGAAGTTGAGAATTTTAGATGGAAAAATAAAATAGAATTTGATGTTCAAATTGATAGCCAATTGGATATTTATCGTATCAAAATTCCGCCAATGTTGATTCAGCCAATTATCGAAAATTCTTTTGTTCACGCATTTGATCAAAACCATTTGCAACCGATTATCAAATTGATTATTAGAATAAAAATTGATTATTTAGAAATAATTATTGAAGATAACGGAAAAGGAAATACAACACAAATTACGCAAAATAAAACTCACGATTCGAAAGCACTTAAGATAGTTAATGAGCGTTTACAATTGCTTAATCGTAATATTGAAGAAAATATTTTTATAAATTTTCATGAAAAAGGAACAAAAGTTCGAATGATTTTGAAAGTTGATTAAAATTTCACCTGAATAAATTCACAATTCACCTTGCTGAAACGTGAATTAACGAAATCTGAACTCTATTTTAATGATAGATATTATTCAGTATATATATTTGTGGTATCGATTTCAAACTAAGTATTAAACTTTGATGCTTTGTTTTCTAAACCTATGAAGACACCATAAAGTATCTTAAAAGTTACATTTTTCGACGTGTGAGTCAAAAAATTTTACAACAAGAAGCTACTGCAAAGTAGCTTTTTTTTATCTTTATCCCCATGAAAAATGTACAATTAGGAAATACAGATTTAGAGATAAAACCAATTTTTTTCGGAGGAAATGTTTTTGGTTGGACATTGAATGAAGAAGAATCTTTTCGAATTTTAGATGGATTTTTGGATCGAGGATTTAATGCGATAGATACAGCAAATAACTATTCGTATTGGGTTGAAGGCAATGTTGGAACAGAATCTGAGAGAATTATTGGAAATTGGTTAAAATCGAGAGGGGTGAGAGATCAAATCGTTTTGGCAACGAAAGTAGGTGGACGAAATATGATTCAAGATAAGCCAAATACTACAAAAGTTCATATCTTAAAAGAAGTAGAAGAATCACTTATCCGTTTACAAACAGATTATATTGACTTATATCAAACTCATTATGATGATGTAAATACACCTGTAGAAGAAACTTTATCCGCTTATAATCAATTGATAAAAGAAGGAAAAGTGAGATTTATAGGAGCTTCTAATTTTTCTTCGGAGCGATTGACTGAATCGTTGGATAAATCAGAACTTTATAATTTACCGCAATACAAAACCTTGCAACCTGAATATAATTTATATGATCGTCAGCATTTTGAAGAATTTTTGCAACCTGTTGCAGAGAAATATAATTTAGCTGTTATCCCTTATTACAGTTTAGCGAGTGGTTTTTTATCAGGTAAATATAAAACTGAAGAAGATTTACAACAAAGTTTGCGCGGTAATGGAATCAAAAAGTATTTGAATGAAAGAGGATTCAAAATTTTGGACGCTTTACAAACTATTTCTACACGATATAATATTTCTTATTCGGCAGTTGCATTGGCTTGGTTAATGGATCAGAAAACTGTTGTAGCTCCCATTGCGAGTGCAACTAAGGAACAACATCTTGATGCTTTTGTAGAAGCTGTAAATGTGCAATTATCTCATGATGATGTTAAACTTTTGACTGAAGCAAGTGAATATTAGAATGGAAAATTTACAAATGAAACCCAAATTAACTCCAATCATTTTATGGATAATGATTATTGGGAGCGGTTTGGTTGTGGCAAATAATTATTACAATCAGCCATTATTGTCATTAATCGCTAAAGATTTTAATGTTTCCGAAAGTAAAGTTTCTAATATTGCAATGTTAACACAAATTGGATACGCTTGTGGATTGTTGTTTATTATTCCTTTAGGAGATTTACTGAAACGAAAACGAATGATCTTAATCGATTTTGTTTTTATAATAGTAGCTCTTTTGGGAATGTATTTTGCACCATCTGTAAGTTGGCTTTTTCCATTAAGTTTTCTAATCGGTTTCACCTCAGTTATTCCGCAAGTTTTTGTGCCAATGGCGGCTGAATTAGCTGAACCTCAAAAAAAAGCGCAAGCTGTCGGAATGGTTATGAGTGGTTTGCTTGTTGGTATTCTACTTTCTCGCGTTTTTAGTGGCTTTATTGGTGAATATTTAGGATGGCGAGAAGTTTATATGATAGGCGCAATTTTAATGTTTGTTCTATGGATTTTTATCTATATATTTTTACCAGAAATACAACCAAATTTCAAAGGAACTTATGGTAATTTGATGAAATCGATTGTCGATTTAGTAAAAAATCAACCGCAATTAAGATTAGCTTCTTTTCGAGGAGCTACAGGTTTTGCAGCATTTAGTGCATTTTGGACAACATTGGTTTTTCACTTAGAAGAAGCACCATTTTTTGTCGGAAGCGATGTTGCTGGTGCTTTTGGATTAATTGGAGCAGTAGGAGCATTAGCTGCTGCATTAGTTGGTAGAGTTTCAAAAGTTCTGTCAACATCAAAAATTATCTTTTATTCCATCATTACTATGCTAATTTCTTGGGGATTTTTCTATGAATTTGGCTATACATATTGGGGATTAATTGTTGGTGTAATTTTGATCGATTTAGGTTTACAAGCAATGCATGTTTCTAATCAAACCATTATTTTTGGATTAGATGCCAAAGCAGGAAATCGAGTGAATACGGTTTACATGACAAGCTATTTTATCGGTGGATCTTTAGGAACATTTATTGCAGCAAATGCGTGGGATAAATTTCAATGGAATGGAGTGGTTGCTGTTGGCGTTTTTTTTACTTTAATCTGTTTGATTTCTCATATTTTATTCAATAAAAATAATAAGTGATGAAAGATTTTTCTTCTGAAATAACATATAAAACAGCGAGAAGTAGCGGTGCAGGAGGGCAAAATGTAAACAAGGTTGAAACGATGGTTTTAGCAAAATGGAACGTTGAAGATTCCCAATTTTTTTCTGATGAAGAAAAAGCATTAATCACAGAAAAGCTAAAAAATAAGATTAATTCAGAAGGATTTTTACAAATCAATTCGCAAGAATCTCGCTCTCAATTGGACAATAAAGAATCTGCAACAAAGAAAATGTTAGAATTAGTTGAAAAAGCATTGATTATTCCAAAGTTTAGAAAAAAGACTAAACCTACTAAAGCTTCTCAACAAAAAAGACTGAATCAAAAGAAACAACAAGCTGAGAAAAAAGACGGTCGTAGATTTAAATTTTAGAACAATTAAATTCGATCAACTAAAAAAAATAATAAACTACATTGTATTGCTATAATCATTACTATTTTAAAAATAAAAGACTTTTTTCTTGTTTTATGACGATAAATCTGCATTGACATAAGAGAACCAATTGTTCCACCAATCAAAGTCACAAAACAAAGTGCTAATTCAGATACACGTCTTTTACCAATAATTGAGTTTTTTTTATCTATTTTAAATAAAAAAAAAGAGAGAACGTTGATAAGGAGTAGAGTAAAAAATAAATATTTATCCATTCAGTGTGTGATTAAGTAGTAAAAATACTTATAATTAAGTAGATAAAAAATATTTTTTTAGAAATCTGTGTTGTTTATCTTTGTACTTCAAAATCATAAAAAATCTTCAAAAAAATAAATTGTAAAATTTTAATTATAAAATAATTATGCAAGATTTAAAAGGGAAAAATGCTTTAGTCACAGGAGGTAGTAGAGGTTTAGGAAAAGCTGTTGCTTTGGCATTGGCTAAAGAAGGTGTTAATGTAGCTGTGACAGGACGAAATACAAAGACATTAGAAGAAACTGTAGAAGAGATCAAAAGTTTTGGAGTAAAAGCGGATTATTCGATTTTTAATGTAGTCGAAAAAGTTGAAGTGAAAATGCAACTTGAACGATTAATTGAGAGTTTTGGAGCGTTTGATATTTTGATTAATAATGCCGGTATTGCGGCTTTCGGAAGTTTTTTGGAAATGCCAGAAAATGATTGGGAAGAGATTGTGCGTACGAATTTATTTGGACCATATTATGTTTCTAAAGCAGTAATTCCTTCGATGGTAGAGTTAGGAAGTGGTGATATTATCAATGTATCTTCAACAGCAGGATTAAAAGGAAACGCAGTAACTTCTGCTTATTCAGCTTCAAAAGCGGGATTGATAGGTTTATCAGAATCATTAATGTTTGAATTGAGAAAGAAAAACATTCGTGTTACGACTTTAACTCCAAGTACAATTGCATCTGAGATGTCAAAAGATGTGTTGAAAATCACAGACGGGAATCCAGAAAAAGTGCTTCAGCCAGAAGATTTTGCTCAATTAATTGTCGATTTATTAAAATTAGATAAACGCGCAATGCTGGCATCAGCTTCTTTGTGGTCTACAAATCCTTAAGAATAATTGATTCATTCATTATATTTTAATTCCAATTTCATTTAGAAATTGGATTTTTTTTGAAAAAATATTTTGCAGAATCATTTTTTATATTAACTTTGAATTACAAAGTACTTTTAATATGAGCACAAATAATCCTGTAGAAAGTTTAAACGAAATCAAATCAATGATGCAACGCACATCAAAATTCACAAGTATTAGTGGATGGAGTGGTGTTTGGGTTGGAGTAGTGGGAATGATTTCTGCTTTTATCGCTTATGTTTTAATTTTACAAGATGCACTTCAAGTAAATTATAGAGGAACATTGACACCTATTTTAATGAAAAATTTAGAAATTAAATTATTCATTTTAGGAATTATAACCTTAATGGTTGCATGTATTGGAGGTTTCTTTTTTATGACCAGAAAATCGACAAAAGATGGCGTTAAATTTATAAATCCAGTTACAAAACGAATATTGCGTAAATTTCTTTTTGTTTTAATCGTTGGAGGAATAGTAAGTTTGATTTTTATCAATAATTTTAGTTTTGCTTATGTAGCTCCAGCAACGCTTTTGTTTTACGGCTTAGCTTTGTATACGGTAGAACGTGACACAATTGTAGAAATAAAATATTTGGCAATGTGCGAAATCTTTTTAGGGTTATTGGCTTTCTATTTTATTTTCAATGGTTTATTGTTTTGGTTTATCGGTTTCGGGCTTTTACATCTAATTTTTGGGATTTGGATGGTGCGAAAATATGATTACAAAGCTTAAATTTGCAACATGGATTTTAATCTTAATAAATTAAACAAAGTCTTTGATAATCGTATTCGTGTGGGAATTATGAGTGCTTTGGTCATGAATGAAGAAATTTCTTTTAAGGATTTGAAAGACTTTTTAGATTTGACTGATGGTAACTTGGCTTCGCACTTAAAAAAACTAGAAGAAAACGATTATATTACTGTACACAAAGGATTTATAGGTCGAAAAACGAATACAACTTATTCGATAACAGCACTTGGAAAACAAGCTTTTCAGGAGCATTTGAACTATCTTGAAAAATTAATAAAGAATATAAAATAATTTTTTTTGCATTTAAACTTTGAAAAAAAAAGTACTTTTTAAAATAAATAATAAAATTCAAACTTATGGAAAACAATGATTTAGAAAATGAATATCAACCTGAAAATGAATCAGTTTATTCACAAAACAAAACAATGATAAAAGGATTTTTGGTATGCCTTTTAGTTTTAGGACTTTTAATTCCGATTCCGTTCATTTTAAATTTAATTGAAGAACGACAAGGAAACAAGGAAAAAGTAATTACCGAAATTTCAGATAAATGGAGTGGGAAACAGACGATTTATGGTCCTTTTATCGAGGTTACTTACATGGAAAATGTAAATGATGGACAAGGAAAAATTGTGAAGCAACAAGTGAAAAAGTATATTTCTGCTAATGATTTAAATATCAATGGAACGATTGATACGCAGTTAAAAAGTCGTAGTATTTATGAAGCAGTAGTTTACAATTCTAAGCTAAATATCAATTCGAAATTTAAAAATTATTCGGATATGCTTGCAGAAATGGAAGTAAACGCAGAAAATATAGTTTCGACTAAAATTGTTTTTGGTATTTCCGATTCTAAAGGATATGAGAACAAAGTAATTGTACAATCTAACGACAAAAATTATCCGCTGAATATGGATAATTCGACTAGTACAATTACTATTCAACCAGAAGTTAGAGTAGAAAATGGAGAATATCAGGAACAAGCGAGTGCCACTAAAAAAGTGATGCCTGTGCAAATGATGTCTCAAAAAATAGATCCTTCTACATTCGATTTTAATCAAGTTTCAATCAATTTGGTGATGAAAGGTTCGCAAATGTTGAATATCATTCCATCGGCGATTAATACAAAAGTTGATTTGACTACAAATTGGAAAGATTTGAAATATGATGGGAATTTTTTACCTAATTCTGATCCCGAAACAAAGAATGGAAAAACCAATGTAAAATGGTCTATTTATCAACAAAATCCTTTGCAAGGACAGATTTGGCAAGACGCTTCTAACTTTTCTGATTATAGTTTTGGCGTTAATTTCTTACAGATGAACGATCATTATGACAAAACATATCGTTCGACAAAATATGCGATTCTGTTCATTGGATTAACATTTGTGGCATTTTTCTTTATCGAAAGTCGAAATAATTTTAATATTCACTTGGTACAATATGCGTTAGTTGGATTTGCAATCTGTGTCAATTTTGTGTTATTGTTATCGTTGTCAGAATATTTAGGATTTGACATCGCTTACTTTATTTCATCTGGTGCAACTATTTTATTGATTACATTTTTCGTTAATTCTTTCCTAAAATCCTTTGGATTAACATTCAAAATTACATTAATGTTAATTTTATTATACACATTTATTTACAGTGTTTTACAACTCAAAGAACACGCGTTATTAGTAGGAAGTATAGGATTATTTATTATTGTTGCAATCCTAATGTACTATTCAAAAAACATCGAATGGAACAAAACAAAATAACATTTGCACACTTATTTTTTGGGATTTTTTCATCGGTCTTGTACTGATGGCAATTTCCTTTACAGATATTGTGGTTAAAAATAATGATACAATTTTCAGTTTTTCTATTTTTATTATAGAGTTAGTGATTTGCCTATTTGCAGTGTCATTTTATTTGAAAATTGATAAGATTTCGGAGTTGTTTTTAGGAGAAATTTTCTCTAATTCTGGACAAATATTTACTTGGACCAACATTACATGGCTTTGTATTTCAGTAGCTTTTGTTTTAGATGAAACAATTATTCGAGGATTTTATGATTTAGGTTTTTATTTGCCGCTTTTAGGTTATTTATTGTTTCTTTTAATTATAGTCAATTTTTTTGCAGCAATATTCTACACTAATTTTGATGATGAAGAAACGATAGGTTTTAATTATCTTAATTATTTTTCGATTTTTTTAGCGGTAGTTTTAATACTATTTTTTAGTTCGGTCATACTATTTTTCGCTGTTTTTGAGTATCCTTCAATATCAATCTGTTTTATGATGTTTAATATTTATCTCATAAATATTATCGCAAAAATTTTAAAATCAAAAGTTTAATAATATTCTATTATGAATGTTTACTTCGGAATTATCATCTTATTTATTTTAGTAACGAGCATTGTATTTTTGATTATTATAGGTTACATTATTTACGGTGTTGTGAAAAAATATTTTAATAAGAAAACAGCTAATTATTCTATTATTTTTTATGTTTTAGCGATTGTTTATATTTCAATCAATCTATTTTACAAAGACGAATTGTCTCTTTAGATAAAATTTCAAATGAGTTGAGATTTGATGATATCGATGATTAAAACATTCATAATATATAAAGTTTAAATTTTGATAAATATAAAAATTGTTATTCAAATCTGTCAAATTTATAAATTAGCTGTGTGATTATCGAATAATTCTACTAAGTTTAAGGCTTGAAAATGCAATTGTAGTAATTTGCGAACCGTTTTTTAAAACAGATAGAATTATTAAATATATGAAAAGTAAAAAGTTAACCAATGTATTAACACTTGGATTTGCGTTGTTTGCGATGTTTTTTGGTGCAGGAAACCTTCTTTTACCTCCTTTGATAGGATTAGAAGTGGGCTCAAATTATTTCGTCGCGATGATTGCATTTGGGTTAACTGGTATTTTATTGCCATTTACTGGTATTTTATCTGTTGTTTTTTCGGGTGATAATTTTAATGATTTAGGGCATCGTGTGAACAAACATTTGGCGGCTATTTTAGGTACAATTATTATGATTTGTATCGGACCGTTAATTGCGATTCCTCGTACTGCCGCAACAACATTCGAAGTGGGATTAAAACCATTTTTTCCAACATTGGATCCGATGTGGGGATCGTTACTATTTTTTGCAGTAACACTTATTTTAGCGATTCGTCCCTCAAAAGTGGTAGACGTTATTGGAAATTATTTAACACCAGTATTATTGATTTTATTGACCTTATTAATAGTCATTGGAATTATATACCCAACCGCTGATTTCTTACCTTCAGACTTAACGATGATGCAATCTTTTTCGAAAGGTTTTATAGAAGGTTATCAAACATTAGACGTTTTGGCTTCTGTTATTTTTGCTGGAATTATTATTTCAGCAGCACGAGATAAAGGGTATATTGATACAAAAAGTAAATCTCAAATTGTAATTATATCAGGTTTATTGTCTACAACTTGTTTGTTATTTGTTTATGGTGGATTGATTTATTTAGGTGCTACTTCTGGAATTACAAATACAGAAATTTCTCGTGCAGAATTATTAATAGAAATCTCTCGAAATACATTAGGACAGTATGGGTTAATTGCAATTGCGTTATGTATGGCGTTTGCTTGTCTTACAACTTCAATCGCATTAACATCTGCGGTAGGTACATTTTTTGGACGTTTAACAAATGGAAAAGTAAGTTATACTGCTTTAGTGATTTTATGTACAGTAATATCGTTTGGTTTATCAATAAAAGGTGTAGACGAAATTATTAATTTTGCATATCCACCTTTGGCTTTCGTATATCCAATTACAATCACGTTAGTTATTTATATAGTGTTGTTTGGAAAAACAATTAAAAGCAAAACACCTTATATTTTTGCATTAATAGCGTCTACAATCATCGCAATTTTAGGATTATTGAAATTATTAGGAAAGTTAGATGAATCGACTATAGAAAATCTGAATAAAATTCCATTTTTCGAATACGATTTAGGTTGGATTGCACCTTCGATTATCGGTTTTGTAATAGGTTTATTAGTTGATAGATTAAGAAAATAAAAAATCCTCGGAAAATTATTCCGAGGATTTTAACCAATCAAAACTACTATAAAAACACTAATTGAATAATGATAATGTCTATCTTTTATTCTTTTACAAATTTCTTAAAGTTTTGACTTTAAATCTATTATTCTTAAATGATTTCTTTTATGTCTAGATAGAATTAATTTATAACTATTTATTTATGATGGTTATAGAGAATTTCAATCAGATGATTTAAGATAAGTTTATGAATTTTTCGTATTTTGAAAAATCAAATAAATAATCTAAAAAAATGATCGAAAATTGTTCGCGTTGTAACGAAACAATGGAGTGTAAGGTAGATGATATTTCGAATTGTGCTTGTACTACAATTGTTATAAAAGATGAAATAAAAGAGTTTTTGAAGAAAACGCATTACAAATGTTTGTGTAATTCTTGTATAGAAAAACTGAATTATTTTGTAGAATTAGATCAAGAATATCCACATCCAACAATGCCTTCGGAGTTTGTTCCTCATATACATTATTATATCGAAAACGGGTATTGGGTTTTTACAGAATTTTTCCATTATCAGAAAGGAAAATGTTGCCAAAATGGTTGCAGACATTGTGCTTATGGTTATAAGAAATAAAAAATGGTTCAACATGCATTGAACCACTAACCAACCTAAAAATACTATAAAAAAACTCTATTTGATTAAGGATATTCTTCTTCAGAAAATCAACTTCATTATCCTTAACAACTATGAATAAATTATTTATAGTACAAAGGTAGGTAGATTTCTTAATTTGATAAATAAATTTACATTTATTTTTTTATACTCAAATAGATAGGATTTATATTAATGTTAAGAAAATATTAAATTTACCTATTTATGAATATTTGCTAAAAAATCAATACTATATTTCCGAATGTTGTAATTCTAAGAAAAATATTGCATTATTTTTTTTGAAATTTTTTCAGCAGTTGTTTTATCTCCAGTTTCTTCCAAAGTTGTTACATAATCGTCTAAGAAACTTTTGATTTCTTGTTGATTAGAACCTTCAAAATTAGCTAAATAATCTTCGAAATCGATATTACCTAAAACACGATCAAAGTAAGTTTTGGCTTCATCATATTTTTTTAAACTCACCAATAAAGGCGCAATACTATGACTAATATAGAACTCGTTTACAGCAGCTTGTTCAGTATTTTCTTCTTTTTTGAAATGTGCAGAATTTAAGTAACTATTATAAGCTTCCACAGCTTTTTCATTTTCACCTAAAACCTCATAACAACGTGCTTTAAAGAATTTAATTTCGTAAAATTCGTCTTCATTCAGTTTATTGAAAAATGTAATACTTTCTTTGGGATTTGAATAAAATTTTCGGTATCCAATAATAAAATCTTCTACAAATTCTGTATCCGTTTGTTCAATAGCGAAATTCAATAAGCTTTGAGATTGTTCTTCTGTTAATTGTCCAATAAAAGCTTCCCAATAATTCACCAAAGTATTGAAATCATACGCCAAATCTTCCACAAAAATTTGTGCAGCAATTCGTAGAAATTTATCACCCAATTGATCGATTATTTCATGGTCTTCATCAGAAAAATCAGTTGAATTATACAATAGATTTTCGATAATTTCTGACGCCTTATCTTCTGAATAATCATTATTTAATTGTTTCAAAGCATTGCTAACATTGAATTCCATTTGTGTAAATTTTAAATTAAAAATCAACACAAAGGTAACTGATTTACTGCAAAAAAAACTTGATAATTTCAAAAGTTAATCGTCAATTCTAATGAGAATTTAATGAATAGTTTTTTTGAGAAAGTAGAATTTTAGTTATCTTGTGGTAGTTTTTATTAGTTTATTTAAAATAAACGTTTTATGTTACGAATCTATTCGATAGTACTAATTATATGTGGTTTTTGTTTTACAAAAGCTCAAAATTTGAATGTTGGTGCTCAATTCCCGATTAATAAAATTGAAAATGTCAATCAATCTTCAAACTTGAAAATTATTGTATTTACGCCAAGTTTATACAAAACGAATCCGTATGCGAGCATGATGACAACATCGCTGAATTATTATTTTGTGAAGAATTTGGCATTTTCGTCTCAAAATTCTCCAAAAATTGATGTGATTTATATCGTAAATGAAGATGATAAATGGAGTAAAGAACCGCAACAAGCGTTTGCTTTTAGCGAAACTTCGAATCAAAATAAGTTAGATGGAACAAAAGTATTTTATGATGAATCTGGAAAAATCTATAATGCAATTGGTTTGAAACCTTTTAAGCAAAATTCAATTTCGAATATAATTCCAACTTCTAATTCTAACAATGTTTTAGTAGAGAGTTCGATTCTTTTTTTAGTGGATAAAAACAATAAAATTTTGATGCGAGACAATGATTATCGTGCGCAAGGCGAACATTTAAAATCTTTGGAAAGATTGATCAAAAGAACATCCAAAACTGATAACATAGAAGTAAATGTTACACAAAATAAGAGCTTGAAAGTAGGTGATAAAGCACCAGATTTTATTTTGAATGGACCGAATTATAAGACTAATTCGACAGATAAATTTTTGAATGATAAATCGACTTTTAAAGTTTTAACGTTTTATCCTGCGGCGTTTAGTGGACAAATTTTGCCTGATTTTACGTCAATTGATACGAAAGCAGCAATGACTTGTGCTGCTCAAATTCAATTAATCGATCATAATCCATTGTTACAAAATGTAAAAAATTACGCAGTTTCTAGTTCTACAAATCCGTTGTTAGAATTATGGAAATCAGCTTTGCGAACAAATAATATTACGTATTTGAATGATGAGAATTATGCAATTTCGTTGATGTATAATTCTTATAATCGTTTAGGTTACAATAATAGAGCAACTTATGTGATTGATAAAAATGGAATTATTGTGTATGCAAATCCAGATTTGACGTTTGAAGATGAAGCAAAATTTCCAACTATTTTAGAAAAAATCATTCTGAATAGTAAATAAATTATGAATCAAATTGTGTAATATCTTCAAATTTAGCCTCAATCAAATTTCTTAAATCTTCGGGGTTTAGAATAATTTGTAAACCTCTTTTTCCTGCACTAATACAAATCTGATCTTGCAAAACAGCCAGTTCTTCTATGTAAGTAGGAAATTGCTTTTTCATTCCGATAGGTGAGCAACCACCACGAATATAACCTGTAACATTCAGCAAATCTTTCAAAGGAAGCATTTCGCAGTTTTTATTTCCAGAAACTTTCGCAAACTTTTTCATATCAAGATGTGTGTTCGCAGGAATTACGGCAACTAAAAATGGTTCTATATTTCCTTTTAAAACCAAAGTTTTATAAATTCCTTCTGGATTTACACCCAATGATTTTGCAACATGCAAAGCATCAATATGTTCTTCATCAACTTCATATTCACGCAATTCGTATGAAATATTGTGCGTGTCTAAAATTCGGACTGCATTTGTTTTAGCAGTTTTATTACTCATTCTATAATAATTTACACAAAGTTAAAACGAAAAACTTTTATAAAGGTTTTTCTATAGAATTATTGTCTAAGATAATTTTTTGAACGAAAATTTCTATTCTCAAAACTATTCTTACCTTTGCATTATAAATGAAGTTTTTGCAACACATATTACGTTTACCGTTTTTTAGCACTTATTATCGTACAATATTTGCTCGGGTAGACTATGTGTATACTTCGTATTAATTTTGTACGTCAAAAATTTAATCATAATCTACAAGCCCGAGCAGTTTTGCTCGGGCTTTTTTTATTTAAAAAAAATCATGGAAAATTTAAAAAGTTTAAAGGAAAATGTAGCTATTTTTTTACCAGAAAATGGATTGGAAGAAAAATTAAAATTAGCTGAAAAAGAAAATCGACCATTACGAATCAAATTAGGTTTTGATCCTACCGCACCAGATTTACATCTTGGTCACGCCGTTGTATTGAAGAAATTGAAAGAATTTCAAGATTTGGGACATCAAATAGTTATTTTGGTTGGGAGTTTTACAGCTCAGATTGGAGATCCAACAGGAAAAAATAAAAGTCGTCAACCGCTGAATGCAGAACAAGTTCAGAACAATGCGGAAACCTACATTAATCAATTGTCAAAAATTATTGATGTGAATAAGGCTGAAATTGTGTTTAATTCAGACTGGTTAGATCATTTACCTTTTTCGGATATTATTCAGTTGTTGTCAAAAGTTACGGTTGCACAACTGATGCATCGAAATGATTTTAATAAACGCTTCACCGAAAATACGCCGATTGCAATGCATGAGTTGGTTTACCCGATTTTACAAGCATACGATTCTGTTCAGATAAGTGCTGATATCGAAATGGGAGGAACGGATCAATTATTTAATTGTACAATGGGACGACAATTGCAAGAAACCAATGGAGAAGCTGCTCAGATTGTAATGTGTATGCCACTTTTGAGAGGAACCGATGGAAAAGAAAAGATGAGTAAATCGTTGAATAATATTATTGGTTTGACGGATGAACCAAATGAAATGTTTGGGAAAACAATGTCTATTCCAGATGATTTATTAGAAGAATATATTGCGTTAGCAACGGATTTTTCTATTGAAGAAAAAATGAATTTGAATGAGCGATTAAAAACAGATAATCCAATGTTAATTAAGAAATTAGTTGCAAAAAATATTATTATTCAATACCATTCTGTAAATGAAGCTGAACAAGCAGAAGAATTTTTTAACAATCAATTTCAGAAAAGAAATGATGAAAATAGAGTTTTCGAAGTTGTTAAAATTAGTTCTTTAAACTTTGAGAATGATAATATTACATTGTTAGATGTTTGTCATCAATTAAAGAAAGATTTATCGAGAAATGCAATCAGACGTTTGATAGAAAGCGGTGCAGTACAAATTAATGGAGAGAAAAAAATGGATGCTTTTGATGATTTTGAATTAAAAACCGAAACTAAAATTAAAATAGGAAAACGAGATTTCTTCGAGTTGAAGTAATAGTGAAAAGATGATTTACTATTTAGTAAATCATCTTTTTTATCTCCTATTTTCTTAATCTTGAAAAATTTGATCAAAATTTTTATATTTCTTTTTTAAGCGTTGTTTCGCTTTTTTGACTGAATCAGCCGAAATTCCTAAGATTTGCGAAATTTCTAAATTGTTCAAGCCTAATTTTAACAAATAAATAGTTCTCAAATTAGATTCGGTTAAAGATGGAAAATTTTGAGAAAGATATTTTACAAAATCGTTTTGTTCATGAGCAAAAATATTTTTGAAATTTCCCCAACTTTCGTCTGTCATTAAATGCGAATCTAAGAGATTAACTAATTCATTATATTGTTTTTCTTTGTTTATGGTACTTGAATTGGAAATAGAATTGATTTCATTTTTTAATGTAACTATTTGTTTATTCTTTTCAGACAAATAAGTTTTATAAGATTCTAAAGTTTGAGCGGTTTTATTTAATTTATTTTCAGACTTAAGTTTTTCATTTTGAATAGATAATATTTTATTATCGTATGTAGAATTTTGTATTTTTATTTTTCGACGATAAGAAATTATTACAAATAAAATGATGATGATTAATAGAAAAGAAATAAGAAATAATGCATTTTTTAGGATGGTTGTTTTCTCTTGTTCTGCTTTTTCTGCTTCAAATTTAAAGTTGAAATTATCTTGTTGAATTTTCCAATTAATTTCATTAATCACATTTTGACCATCAGTTTTTTGTAACTCTAACTCCAATTCATCTAGTTTTCTTCGACTAATTAACTCCTCATTGGTGTTATTGTTTTTTACAGCAATTTCTAATAAGATTTTATAAATGTCATATTCAAAACTGTTCAAATAAATTTTCTGAGAAGCATATTCTTTTGCTTCATTCAAAATTATTTTAGCATCATCAATTCGATTTAATTGCAAGTACAATTTTCCCAATTGAATATTAGCGTACATTAAATTTCGAGCGTTTTTTAATTTTTTAGAAATTTTAATATCTTTTTTCAAATTATCAATCGCTAAATTGTAATGTTTGTTGAGAATATTTATAGAGGCAATATCACCTAAAGCTTTTGCATATCGAATTTCGTCCTTATTTTGAATTGCATATTCTTTTGTTAATTCGAAGTAATTATTTGCTTTATTAATATTATTTTTATTCATAAAAACATGACCAATCGCATTCAGAATTGTTCCATATTCGTGGTCCTTTTTGTTGGTATATTTTAAAGCTAACAAAAGATATTTTTCACTTTTATCAAATTCTTTTACATTCATAAAGTAAAATGCATTCTTTTTGTAAACATCACTTTTAGAAAAAATATCCTCATCTTTTGTTAAGTCGAGAAGTTTTGATGCTTCCATAAAATATGGATAAGCATTTTGATATTGGCTAAAATTATAATAGTAATACCTATATTGTGTGTTC
Source organism: Empedobacter sp. GD03865 (assembly GCF_029840775.1). Lineage (NCBI taxonomy): Bacteria > Pseudomonadati > Bacteroidota > Flavobacteriia > Flavobacteriales > Weeksellaceae > Empedobacter > Empedobacter sp. GD03865. The sequence continues at coordinate 31,859 of NZ_JAOCDF010000007.1, read as the reverse complement.
ACCCAAATTTGTAATTCTGGTGAGTTAACATTTTTTGAAACTTTTAATGCAGACTCAAATAACGAATTACTTTTTTTGTTTAATTTATCGTTGGTTTGTGCATAAAGATTAGCTAAATAAACTTGATAAATTGATTTTAGACTTTTTGATAAAAAAGAAGTTGATGAGATATCTAATTTCTTGAAATTATTTTGCAATTGAATAGAATCTGTCACATTTTTATTCTGTTCGATGATTTTTTCAATAAGAATACGTTCATCATTTTTACTAATAGAACTAAATGATGATAAAAATAAAAAAGGAAAGAGTAGGAGCGTAAAAAAAATAGAAACTTTCAATATATTATTTTTTCAAATATAGACCGAAAAAATTGTAAATCTTAACAAAAAATTGAATTATTTTTATGTTTCACTTTATTTTCAAAATATTGATATTTAGATAAATATGAAATGTCCCCCCAGTTGTCCCCCTCTAAATTGAGTATTTATTTTTTTAATTATCTATTTTTGAATTATGTATTTCGAAAGATTACTAATCTATCATCAAACTATTAATTAAAAACTAAACGCTCTCAACTACTTAAACCTATTTATAAATCCAATTATCAAATTTATCTCCTCTATAATGTATATTATGGAGGAATTTTTTTTAAATTTTTTCTTTGTAATTTAGTTTCATATTTTAATTAGAGAAGAACGGATGAGAAAAATAAATTACTCGGTGTTAGATTTGGCTTATGTGAGAGAAGGGGATACATTAAATCAAACGTTCAAAAACACGTTAGATAACGCAAAATTTGTCGACGAAATAGGGTATAGTCGTTATTGGCTATCCGAACATCATAATATGCAAAATGTTGCGAGTGCGGCAACTTCTTTATTAATAGGTTATGTAGCAAATGGAACTTCAAGAATTAAAGTTGGTTCGGGAGGAATCATGTTACCTAATCATACTGCTTTATCAGTTGCAGAACAGTTTGGAACATTAGATGCGCTTTATCCAAATCGTATCGATTTAGGTTTAGGTCGTGCGCCAGGAACAGATCAATTAACGGCGTCTATTTTGCGTAGAGGCGATAATTTTATGAATTATGATTTTGAAGCTGAAATCAAAAATCTACAAAACTATTTTAGTTTAGATAATAAAGAAAGTAAAGTGCGTGCAATTCCTGGAGAAGGAGCAAATGTGCCGATTTATATTCTAGGATCAAGTACAGATTCGGCTTTTTTGGCGGCTAAATTAGGTTTGCCTTATGCGTTTGCAGGTCATTTTGCGCCACAACAATTCTATAATGCGGTAGAGATTTATCGCTCTCAATTTCAACCTTCTGAATTTTTGCAAGAACCATATACGATTGCTTGTGTCAATGTAATTGCGGCGAATACAGACGAAGAAGCACATTATTTATCGATGTCGATGTACCAAGGTTTTTTGAATATTATTACCGATAAACGTCAGCCAATTGTTCCTCCCGAAAAAACACAGTTAGAATTGGCTTCGCCTGAGCAAAAATATATGCTAAAAGGAATGACAGCTTTGTCTTTTATTGGAAGTAAAGGTGCATTGGCGCAGAGTTTTGATGAATTTATTTTTGAATCTAAAATTGATGAAATGATGGTTTCAACGAATGTTTTTGATCAAAAAGCAAAACGAAAATCGTATCAAATTGTAAGTGAATTGTTTCGTTAAATGAAATCAAAGAAGTCAATCTCAAAGTTCAAGTATTATTCAATGTTTGTTGATCAATTCAAAGATCAATTGACGATTGTTTTGATGCTAAATCTTGTTCTATTTTTTATTGCAAACCATTGGAGTTACCTTGTTCCAGAAGAGTTTTTGTTTGTAAGTCACAAAGATATTTTTGGCTTATTTAGAGAACAATTTGTGTTGAACGAATTTTTCGAGGTGTTGGCTTATACTTTTTTGGGCGCTTTATTTATCCATTTCGGAACATATAAAATGAATAAAATCTGGATTTTTAGGCTTAATGCGTTGCTTTTAGTAATTGTTTCCACTTATTTTTGGACAATTCCTTCGTTGCAAAGTGCTGAGATTGTTTTACAAAAAGGTCATCCTTATTTTATTGCGGCGATTATTGGTCAAATTCTTTTGTATTTGATTGTCGGAAACGAATTTTTAGGTTCAATCAAAAATAAAAGAAAACAACCCAAAATCAATCATTCTTAGTTATATTTGCCAAAACTTAATTTTTACAAAAATCAAACTATGTACTCATTTGATAAATTTCACGAATTAATTGCCGAAACAATCGATAAAAATCCATTTTCTAAAAATCCAGAAGAATTATACGAACCGATGGATTATATTTTGAATATTGGTGGTAAAAGAATTCGTCCAATTTTGACTTTATTGGGAACTGATTTGTTTGATGGTGAAGTTGAAAAAGCATTGAAACCTTCGTTAGCGATTGAGTTTTTTCATAATTTTTCGTTGATGCACGATGATATTATGGATAATGCTTCATTAAGAAGAAGTAAACCAACAGTTCACGAAAAATTTGGATTAAATACAGCGATTCTTTCTGGTGATGCAATGTTGGTAAAAGCGTATCAATATTTAGAAGATTTAGAACCAGAATTATTTAAAAGTTCGACAAAATTATTTTCTAAAACTGCTTTAGAAGTCTGTGAAGGACAACAATTGGACGTGAATTATGAAACAAAATTGAATGTTTCGTACGATGATTACATCAATATGATTTCTTTAAAAACGAGTGTTTTACTTGGTTGTGCTTTGAAATTAGGTGCAATGATTGGAAACGCTTCGGAAGAGGATTCGGATAAATTGTACCAATATGGTTTGAATTTAGGAATCGCGTATCAATTGAAAGATGATTATTTGGATGTTTTTGGTAGCCTTGAACATTTAGGTAAAAAACATGCTGGAGATATTTTCGAGAATAAGAAAACGATTCTTTACATTTCTGCTTTAGAAGCGGCAAATGAAGAAGAAAAAGAGGAATTATTATATTGGTATAGTTCAAATACAGATAATATCGATAAAGTATATGCGGTAGAAAAATTATTCAGAAAACTGAATGTTAACCGTAAACTTTCTACATTAATTAGAGAATATACAAATAAAGCGCACAGCTATTTGGATCAAATTGATGTTCCAGAAGAACGTAAATCTTATTTGAGAGAATTAAGCGAGGTTTTAATTGATCGACAAGGATAAAAAATGCAATTTCGAACGACTTTTCAAATTCAATCTTCTGATTTTAAGCTCAATCATCAACATAAAATATTGACGATAGGCTCTTGTTTTTCAGATGAAATTGGAAAACGTTTGACAGATTTAAAGTTTGATGGATTAATTAATCCTTTTGGAGTAATTTTTAATTCACATTCTATTCAAAATTTAATCGAAAGAAGCATTCAAAAAAAATATTTTACAACAGCAGATGTACATCAAAACGGAGAAGAATTTTTCTGTTTCGATGTACATTCTTCGTTTAATGCGTTGACGAAAGAAGCTGTTTTAGAGGAATTAAATTTGACTTTAGATCAAGTTCATGATTACATTCTTTCTTGTGATGTGTTAATGATTACATTGGGAACATCGTGGATTTATGAATGGAAAACATCTAATCAAGTTGTTGCGAATTGTCATAAAGTTGACGCAAAACAATTTGAAAAACGATTATTAACAACAGAAGAAAATCTAAAATCATTGGAATTAATTGTTTCAGATTTGAAGAATATTAATCCAACTATTCGCATTATTACAACAGTTAGTCCAGTTCGTCACACAAAAGATGGAATGATCGAAAATAATGTAAGTAAAGCTAGATTGTTGGATGCTTTATATCAATTAAGTCTTCAAAATAATCAAGTTGAATATTTCCCGTCATATGAATTAGTTTTGGATGATTTGAGAGATTATCGTTTTTTCAAAGAAGATTTGATTCATCCATCGAAACAAGCCGTTGATTACATTTGGGAAAAGTTTTCAGAAACGTATTTCGAACAATCAACGCAAACAATTATTCAAAAAATAAACAAAGTTATTTCAGCGATTAATCATCGCCCTTTTAATGAAGAATCAGAAAATCATCAACAATTTTTAGTAAAAACGATTGCATTGATGAATGAATTAGAAAAAGGAAATCAACTTGATTTTTTAGCTGAAAAAGAACTTTTGAAATCAAAAATAAAACATGTTAATTGATACACATACACATCTATATTCGGAGCAATTTGAGAATGATATAGATGAAGTAATTGCGCGAGCAAAGCAAAATGGAGTAGAGCGATTTTATTTGCCTGCAATTGATAAAAGTTACACGGACAAAATGTTGGCGTTAGAAACTGCACACCAAGATTCGATGTTTGCGATGATGGGTTTGCATCCGTGTTCGGTTCATCCAGATACAATAAAGGAGGAGTTGGCACATGTGCGCGAATGGATTGATAAACGTCCATTTAAGGCGATTGGCGAAATTGGAATTGATTTGTATTGGGAAAAAGAATTTTTACAAACGCAACAAGATGCTTTCAAAATGCAAATTGAATGGGCAAAAGAAAAGAATTTACCAATTGTCATTCATTGTCGAGATGCTTTCAACGAAGTTTTTGAAGTGTTAGAAGAAGTAAAAGATGAAAAATTATTCGGAATTTTTCATTGTTTTTCAGGAACAAAAGAAGATGCACAACGCGCAATTGATTTCAATCTGAAATTAGGAATTGGTGGAGTTGTAACCTTCAAAAATGGTAAAATAGATCAATTTTTAGGAGATTTTGATATCAAACATATCGTTCTCGAAACAGATTCACCTTATTTAGCTCCAGTTCCGTTTCGCGGAAAACGAAATGAAAGTAGTTATTTGACACATGTTTGCGATAAGTTGGTTGATATTTACCATCAAACACCAGCTGAAATTGCAGCAATTACAACAAAAAATGCGTTTGACATTTTCGAACGTTAGGATAAATCAGAATAGAAAAATTATATTTGCAAAAGAAAACCTTTGACAAGATGAAATACAAAAGAATATTACTTAAATTGAGTGGTGAAGCATTAATGGGAGATTTACAATATGGTATCGATCCAAATATGCTGAAACAATATGCGCAACAAATTAGAGAAGTTGCAGAACTTGGTTGCGAAGTGGCAATCGTAATCGGAGGTGGTAATATTTTTAGAGGTGTACAAGGTGTTGCTTCTGGTATGGATCGTGTACAAGGAGATTATATGGGAATGTTAGCAACTGTGATTAACAGTATGGCATTGCAAGGAGCTTTGGAAGATGCTGGCGTTAATACGCGTTTACAAACGGCTATCCGTATGGAGCAAATCGCAGAACCATTTATCAAAAGAAGAGCAACACGTCATTTAGAAAAAGGTCGTGTCGTAATTTTTGGTGCAGGAACAGGAAATCCATATTTTACAACAGATACAGCAGCGGTTTTGAGAGCAATTGAAACACAAGCTGATGTTATTTTGAAAGGAACTCGTGTTGATGGAATCTATACTGCAGATCCAGAAAAAGATCCAACAGCAGAGAAATTCGAAACAATTTCTTATCAAGAAGTTTATGATAAAAACTTAAAAGTAATGGATATGACAGCTTTTACTTTGAGTGAAGAAAATAATTTACCTATTATTGTATTTGATATGAATACAGATGGTAACTTGAAAAAATTAATTTTAGGAGATAACGTAGGTACTCTAGTAACAAATAAATAAATCCCGAAATGGAAGAATTAGATATTATTTTAGAAACGGCTAAGGAGCAAATGCAGGGAACTGTAAGTCACTTAGAGGTTGCATTCGACAAATTAAGAGCAGGTAAAGCTACTCCTGCAATGTTAAGTTCAGTTCGTGTTGATTACTACGGAAGTTTATCTCCGTTAACTCAAATTGCAAATGTTAATACACCAGATGCAATGACATTGAGCATTCAACCATACGAGAGAAATTTAATTCACGAAATCGAAAAAGCAATCATTAATGCTAATTTAGGTTTTGCACCTTCTAACAATGGAGATACAATCATTATCAGTATTCCTCCAGTAACAGAAGAACGTCGTAAAGAGTTAGTGAAAATGGCCAAATCGGACATGGAAACTGCAAAAATTTCACTTCGTAATGCACGCCAAGATGCCAATAAAGCATTGAAAGCTGTAAAAGAAGCTTCTGAAGACATGGTGAAAGATTACGAAACACGTGTACAAGGATTAACAGACAAGTTTTCTAAGAAATTAGAAGAAGCTTTAACGAAAAAAGAAGCTGAAATCATGAAAGTTTAATCTTTCTTGAAAAAAAAATATTTTAAGGCAGCGTTTCGCTGCTTTTTTTATTTATTTGCATAATCAATTTCAAACGATGAAGAATTATATATTCCTGCTAAATTTCTGTATCTCAATTGCCACATTTGCTCAAATTAAAGTAAGAGTATTCGATGCTCAAGACGAATTTCGTTTAACAGGTGCCAATGTTTACAGTGATACCAAACAATTCCTAGGTCAAACAGACGAATTAGGAGAATTGGATATCAATGATTCTGTTCATTTTATTGATGTAATCAAAAACGGATATTTCTCGGAAAGTATTCAGACTGACGGTAAAAAGTTGGTCGAAATTATGATGAAACCTTCTTTCATTAGTTTGGATGAGGTTAGTTTTACGACAAATGATTCCGTTGGTCGTAATTTGATTATCAAAGCAATTCGCAATCAGTCCAAAAATACAATCAGAAATGGCGGAAATATTTTCCTAAAATCATACACAAAATTCTGGAGTACAGTAAATAACGATTCAATTCCGTTTATCATTCAACCTCAAAATCACAAAGATTCTGTCAATAATCAATGGAAAAAATTGTTAGACAATAGTCATTTATTTTTGGGAGAACGTGCAATGGATCACAAAGTTTCGAAGCGTTTTGGACTAAAAAATATCGTTCAATCTTCTCGTATTTCTGGAATGCGTTCGCCTTTGTACGAATATTTGGCGATGCAACCAATTGCGTTCAATTTTGATCAAGATAAAATCAATTTTTTCTTCAAAGGAATTATTAATCCAGTAAGTCGCGAAGGTCTTTCGCATTACCGTTATGGTTTCAAAGAAGATATTTTTATTGATGGACGAAAAACGGCTGTTATTAGCTTTTTTCCATCAATCAAAACAGATAAAAGACAAATTAAAGGAACACTTTGGATTGATGATAGAACGTATGCTTTAATCAAAATTGAAGCAGAAAATACGATTTCAAATTATGTTGCCGAATTAGAAGCAGATTGGAAATTGAATAATGGAACTTGGATTCCAAATCAACAAAAATATCGCATGGAAGCTGGTAATTTCAAGATTACAGAGAAACTAGCTGATGATGATTTTATTGATAAAAAAGAAAAAATTTGGATTAATCTCGAAACAACTTTCAAGGATATTCAGAATCCAGCTCATTTCAAACGCAACGAATTTTTAGGTTACGAAGACGAAATTTCTTTTCAAAATATGAACGAAAAGAAATGGGACAATGTGATGGAAGATTATCGTGATTCGTCATTATCGAACAAAGAGCGAAATACATACACGACAATTGATAGTATTGGCGATAAATATAAGTTAGAACGTCAAATGAAATTGACGCGAATCATCAATTCTGGTGGAAAATTATCGTTAGGAAAAGTTGATTTAGATTTAACAAAAATCTTAGCGTTTAACGATTACGAAGGTTTTAGACTTGGTGCTGCGTTTAATACAAACGAAAATTGGAGCGATAAATATTCGTTGAATGCTTATTCGGCTTATGGTTTCAAAGATGAAACATTCAAGTTTGGATTTGGTGGAGATTATTATGTAAATAAACCTTATTCGGGTCGAATTTTTGCAAAATACTCGCAAGATGTTTCGGCTTCTGGGAAAACGCCAATTTTATTACAATCGAATTATACACGTCTAATTTCTGGAGCTTTTAGTAATATTTATAACCACGAATATTTTTCTTATAAACGTTATTCGTTTGGATATGAGCAAGATATTTTCAAGAATGTAACCTTTAATATCTCGGCAAATTACGAAAAACAACAAGCAGAATTTGATTATTCTTTCATGAATAATATTGGTTGGTACGATTTGTATAACACGCAATTAGCGATTCGTTTTGCGCCAAAAGACAAGTTTATCCGCACGCCTTACGGAAAAGTGACGGTGAATAGCGGGAAATCTGTTTTCTATGCAACACTGACGAAATATTGGGATATTTTCAATTCTGATTATGATCCGCTTCGTTTCAATGTTTCTTATTTTGATGTGTTTGATACGCGAGTTGGTAAAACAAATTTCAATGTAAATGCGGGTTGGGTCGAAGGAAAAATGCCGTTGATGAATTTGTACGAAGGACAAGGAAATGCAAAGCGAAATGATTTTTTGAATTTTGGAGTAGGAGGTTTAACGAATTTCGAAACAATGCGTCCAGGTGAATTTTATTCTGATCGATTTGTGTCATTTCAGTTGAAACATATTTTTGCTGGCGTTAAGGTTGGAAACAAAATTATTTTCCCACAATTCGTTTACCGTGGAGTTTTGGGTGATATGAAAGATAGAGCAGATCATCAAAATTTAGAGTTCAAAACCTTAAATCATTATTATCACGAAACAGGTGTTGAGGTAAATAATTTAATTTTCAAGACATTTGGATTGGGAGTATTTTACCGTTTAGGTGCTTATTCAGAAGAAAAATTCCAAGATAATTTCTACTTAAAATTAACTGTAAATTTGAATTTTTTGTAGGTATTTAGATTTTGTCATTCTGGACTCGTTTCAGAATCGTATATATTGATTTAAATTTATGAATAAAGAGTTTGATCTTAAAAAATATAGAGATTTAGTACTTGCGACTTTAGATTATTATATTGTTCATCTTGCGTTTAATAATGAAATGAAAGATGAATTTATTCGTTTAAAAATTCAAACAACACATTATGAAATTGATATTTTTGAATCATATTTCAAAAGAATTAAAAAATTAGTTGAAAAAGGTTTTATCAAAACAGAGAGTCAATTCCATGAATTAAAAAATTATGTAGATTATTTAGTTCAAGATAATAATTCTGATAAAGATCTTATTCAAAGAATAAATGAAATTCTTTTGCGTTTTGAATCTAGAAAAATAGAATAATTTTACTTCAAAAAAATAAACTAAAATCAAAAATCCTTTACATTTTCATTGAAATTGTAAAGGATTTTTAGGTTGGTTGAAAAATATTCGCAAAAATTATGCCTATAATTTTTATAACTTTAAATAATAACTAAATTTGTAAGGATAAATTAAAAAATTATGCAATCGTACGGAATTAAAGCCTTATTAGAAAAAGGCAAGGATTTGTTGCTACAGGAAGTAGTTGTAAATGGATGGGTAAGATCGTTCAGAAGTAATCGTTTCATCGCGTTGAATGACGGTTCTACAATTAATAATATTCAAGTAGTAGTAGATTTCGAAAATTTTGACGAATCAATTATAAAACAAATTTCTACAGCAGCTTCTTTACAAGTAAAAGGAGAAGTGGTAGAAAGTGAAGGAGCTGGTCAAGAGATTGAAATTGTTGCGAAAGAAATCAAAATTTTAGGAACTGCGCCATCTGATGATTTAAAAGGAACAATTTTACAACCAAAACAACACAGTTTAGAGATTTTGCGTGAGCAAGCACATTTACGTTTCAGAACTAATGTTTTTGCTGCAACTATGCGTGTTCGTAACGCGTTAATGTTCGGGATTCACAAGTATTTCAACGAAAATGGATTCGTTTACATCAACACGCCAATTATTACAGGATCTGATGCTGAAGGAGCAGGAGAGATGTTTCATATCACAAACTTGGATATGGAAAACTTACCTAAAAATGAAGAAGGTAAAGTAGATTATACACAAGATTTCTTTGGTAAATCGACTAACTTAACGGTTTCTGGACAGTTAGAAGGAGAAACTGCAGCAATGGGATTAGGAAAAATTTATACATTTGGACCTACTTTCCGCGCAGAAAACTCGAATACTTCTCGTCACTTAGCTGAATTCTGGATGATTGAGCCAGAAGTTGCGTTTTTCCGTTTAGATCAAAATATGGATTTGGCTGAAGATTTCATGAAATCTGTTATCACTTATGCAATGGAAACGTGTAAAGATGATTTGAAATTCTTAGCTGAACGTTTTGACAAAGAACAAAAACAAAAACCAGAAGCTGAACGTTCTGAATTAGGATTAATAGAGCGTTTAGAATATGTTTTAAATAACAAATTCATTCGTTTAACTTATACAGAAGCAATTGATATTTTAAAAGAATCTAAACCAAATAAAAAAGGTAAATTCAAATATCCAATTGAAGGTTGGGGAGCAGATTTACAATCTGAACATGAACGTTATTTAGTTGAAAAACACTTCAAAACACCAGTTATTTTATTTGATTATCCAGCAGAAATCAAAGCATTCTACATGCGTATGAATGACGATGGAAAAACAGTTCGCGCAATGGACGTTTTATTCCCTGGAATCGGAGAAATTATCGGAGGCTCTGAGCGTGAAGAACGTTTAGAAGTTTTAGACGAAAAAATGGAAAAATTCGGAATCGATAAAGAAGAATTATGGTGGTACCGTGATACAAGACGTTTCGGTTCTGTGCCACATTCTGGTTTCGGTTTAGGTTTAGAACGTTTGGTATTATTCGTTACTGGAATGGGTAACATTCGTGACGTGATTCCTTTCCCTAGAACACCGAATAACGCTGAATTTTAATCAAAATATTTTTACGGATTTATGCTTAAAAATTGTAACTTTAAGCTAAATCCGTTTTTTTATATAAGCCAAAACCCAAAATATGTTAAAGCAGGAATTAAATTTAAAATTACAACAAAAACTATCGCCACAACAAATCCAATTAATGAAGTTGGTTCAACTTCCTACGGTTGCTTTTGAACAACGCGTAAAGGAAGAGTTGGAAGAAAACCCTGCTTTGGATGATCAATCTTCTGAATATGACGAAGATTACGGAGGAGAGCAGGAAGAATGGGATAATCAGAGTGATGACTTTGGCGACGAACAAGTGATTGATACAAGTGACATCAATATTGATGATTATTTGAGCGATGATGACATCCCAAATTATAAAACGTATACGAATAATTATAGTGATGATGACGAAGATAAATCTGTTCCTTACGCACAAGGAGAGAGTTTTATCGAGTTTTTGACATCACAATTATATACGAATCGATTAACTTCGGAACAATTTCAAATTGCTGAATTTATTTTAGGAAATATTGACGATGATGGTTATATGCGTCGTGATATTAAATCGTTGGTAGACGATTTAGCATTCTCGCAAAATATTTACACTTCGCCAGAAGAGGTCGAAAATTTGTTGATTAATTATATTCAACGAATGGATCCAGTTGGAGTAGGTGCGCGAGATTTGCAAGAATGTTTATTGATTCAATTAGAAAATAAAAATCAAACAGAAGCAGTAGAATTAGCCGAAAAATTAATTTCAGAATCGTTTGATGCATTTACGAAAAAACATTATTCGAAATTGATGGCAAAATATGATGCAGATGATGATGAATTGCGTGATGCAATTTCGGAGATTGAACGTTTGAATCCAAAACCAGGAAAATCATTTTCGAGTAGTAGTAAAATTGTAGAGCAAATAACGCCAGATTTTACAATTCATATCAACGATGGTGATTTAGAATTGTCGTTAAATGGACGTAATGTACCTGAATTGAAAATTTCGAGTGCGTTTGCAGAAATGTTAGATACATACAAAAAAACCGAAAATAAATCGAATCAACAGAAAGAAGCTGTGATGTTTGTCAAACAAAAGTTAGATTCTGCGATATGGTTTATTGATGCGGTTCAGCAACGTCGTAATACGCTTTTGTACACGATGGAAGCGATTATGAAATTTCAAAAAGAATATTTCTTAACAGGAGATGAAACGAAAATCAAACCGATGATTTTGAAAGATATTTCAGACAGAATTGGAATGGATATTTCGACAGTTTCTCGTGTTGCGAATTCAAAATATGTCACAACACCTTACGGAACATTTTTGATTAAAGATTTGTTCTCAGAATCGTTAACAAATGATGAAGGTGAAGAAGTTTCAACGCGCGAAATCAAACGAATTTTGCAAGATGTAATTGCAGATGAAGATAAGCGTAAACCTTTGACAGATGAAAAATTAACTGAAATTTTAAAAGAAAAAGGTTATCCAATTGCTCGTCGTACAATTGCAAAATATCGTGAACAACTAAATATTCCGGTTGCAAGATTGAGAAAAGAAATCTAAAATTTTTAGACATATAATCAAACAAAAAAAGAGCTTTTTATAAAGCTCTTTTTTTATTTTTACCCCAAGTTGTCATCCATTCAAAATAATCTTCTTTGTATGAATTATCATTCAATTGCGTAATAATTTTTTGTTGTTTTTCTTTGTTCAAATCATCATCAATTACAGAAAAGTTTAAGAAAATATCTTTACCGATTAATTTAGAAAAGAAATTTTCATTCTTTAATTCTTCCAACACTTCGATGCATTTTTCGTTAATTTTATTCTGAAATTGATAAAACCAATCTTCGTCATCGTCGTGTTCATCAACTATTTGTTTGCACATTTGATTGATTTCTTGAAAAGAATTTTCAGCTCCTAAATAATCATATTTCCATTCAGAAGGCTCGTATTTGTAGTAACAAAAATCGTCTTCATCCGATACTTTTTCCAAATGTTCGATAGAATTTGCCGAAGGATGAATAGCTATTTTCGTGTCGTTATTGCACAAGGCAAAAGCGTAAAGGTCTTGGGAAGGATTTTCGTTATAAATTTTCAAAAAGGCTTGTTTGGTTGATTGCACTAATTTGTTTTTTAATACATTAAAATCCATTCATTTATATTTTTTTAATCAGTTATAATTATTTTTTGAAATGTAGTAAAATTCTTTAAATATTAAATCATTGTTAATTTATTTTTTTAAGACAAATTCTGTTATTCTTCATTTTCCATGTAACTTTTCTGTAATTCGTACGTCATATAGTAAACAAACCTAATATGTCTAAATTATATATTCCAATTCTATTATTTGCGTCGACCTCTATTTTTGCGCAACAACAATATAAAGGAAGTTTACAATATACGAATCAAACACCTGTTAGTCTAGCAGATGTGATTATTCTGAAAGATGATCAAATTATCGATGAAATTTCAACTGATGATAAAGGAAGTTTTACAGTTGATTTAGCCGAAGGAAGTTATATGTTTCGAATAGAAGAAGCTGGTGTTTTGCTTCATACTCAAACGATTTTATGTGGAAAAAATCAGGATTTAGGCGTTATTATTCTTCCTAAAACTGAAAATATTACATTAAATGAAACAGTTGTAAAGAGTCAGAAAAAATTAATAGAAAAGAAAGTTGATCGACTTGTTTTTAATGCTGATTTAGCGGAAGGAGCAAAAGGTGGAGATGCATTAGATTTGCTAAAATTGGCGCCTCGTGTGAAGGTTGATAATGATGTAGTTTCGATAATTGGTAAAAGTAATTTGCGTGTGATGGTGGACGATCGTTTGTTGGAAATGTCTGGTGATCAATTGATAAATTATTTAAAAACGCTTCGCGCAGATGATATTGAGAAAATTGAAGTAATTACAAATCCACCCGCAAAATATCAAGCAATAGGAAATAGTGGAATTCTCAATATTGTATTAAAATCTGGTAAAAAAGACTCGTGGAATGGGAGTTTGTCGTCATCATTGCAACATTATAACAAACCATATTGGAACAATAGTGCATCGTTTAATTACCGAAAAAATAAATGGACGTTAGTTTCGAATATTTTTGGTGGTTTTGGCGAATATGACGGAATTGGACAATCGGATATTTATTTCACAAAAACGAATGAAGTTTGGACAGAAAAGGAAAAAAATAGTGGTAAAAATAGAAATATTGGCGGAAAATTAGGTTTAGATTATAAAATTTCGGAGAAGTTGACAACTGGTTTTACGGTTGATTTATATGCAGGAAATCGAAAAGGAACTGGTGGCACGAAAACAACGATAAATAGTTTGGATAAAAACGAATTGTTGAGTTATATTTTGAATGATCGAAATGGGAGCAAAGGAAACACGAAATACAATACTTTAAATTATCACGTGATTTATAAAATGGATACCATCGGAAAAAAACTGACATTTGATTTTGATTGGGTTAATTTTAATAACAATAATACAAGTGTAGCTTCAAACCGATTTTTTAATTCAGAAGATGTTGAAAATAAAACAGAATATCAAGGAAATAAAAGTTTGTCTGATCAAAAAGCAAATAATTATAGTTTGAATATTGATATGGAACACCCCGTTAATACTTGGAAACTAAATTATGGTGGACGTTATAGTTGGACGAAAAATAATAGCGATAATTTATTTTACAACACATCTTCTGGAACGCCTGTTTATGATAAAAAGTTGAGTAATGGTTTTTATTATGACGAAAATATTTTAGCTTTTTATGCGAGTATCGAGAAAGATATTTCAGAAAAATGGTCTGCAAAAATTGGTTTGAGATACGAAAATACTGATGCAAAAGGTTTTTCTCCGCAAGAAAATCAACATGATACCTATAAATATGATGGGCTATTCCCAACGGCTTATTTGATGTATAAACCAGCTGAAAATCATTCGTTAAGTATAAATGTGGGACGCCGTATTGAGCGACCTTATATGGGACAATTGAATCCGTTTCGTACCATTTATTCGCCTTATTCTTTTGCCGAAGGAAATCCGAAGTTAAAACCGTCTTATTCGTACAATTATGAGTTAGAATATGCATACAAAGATTTGGCAGTTACAACATTATATTACAGAAATTCTACGGATGAAATCAATCAAATTGTAGTTGTAAATCCGAGCGAAAATACGCAAAACTGGATTCCATACAATTATGCTGATTCGGAGAGTTTTGGGATTAGTGAAAATGTAAATTTTAAGCTTGTAAAATGGTGGAAAGTCAATGGAGCGATTGATTTGTATTACAAAAAAACGAAAGGAATTATTCCAGAATATAATTATGTATTGGATGGATTTAATGGAGAATTTCGTTTGACAAATAATTTGGAATTGAATAAATCGAAAACATTATTATTTAATCATACCACAAATTATACAACAAAAACGATTGATGCTATGTCAAGAAGTCGCGCTAATTGGAGTACAGCTTTTGGTTTGAGAGCGTTATTTTTGGATAAAAAATTCGAAGTTTCGTTTAATGTAAACAATGTATTTAAAGATAGAGCTTGGCAAGATCAAAGTTTTAGTAACGATACAAAATTTGTTTATACAGGACAATCCGCTCGTTATTATCGTGTTGGAATTCGATACAATTTCGGAAAATCATTCACAATAGAACAATCAAAAAGTAGTTCGGAAAAAGGAAGGTTATAATTTTTAAAACTAAACCCTAATATTCGATGATATTGGGGTTGTTTTTTTATAATTTTTTCTTTGAAATTCTATTTTTTTTCTTTTATTTTGTAACCAATGTCTAATGTTGTATAATTTGGTTATGAGTGAATATTTAACTATTTCAGAAACAGCGAAATTACTTAATAAAAGTACAAAAACACTTCGTCGTTGGGATGAAGAAGGGAAGTTATCGGCTGTTCGAGAACCTATAAGTAATTATAGAGTTTATAGGAGAAGAGATGTAGAGACGTTGTTTGCTGAATTTTTGCAGACAGATATTGAAGAAACTGTTTCAAATTTTGTAAAGCCAACGCAAGATTTTCATGTCTTAGAATTATTTGCTGGAGCTGGAGGTTTGGCAATTGGTATGGAAAAAGCAGGGTTGAAATGTGTTGCATTAAATGAAATTGATAAACACGCTTGTGAAACTTTAAGAAAAAATAGACCAAATTGGAATGTCTTAGAAGGTGATATTAAGAATTTTAATTTTTCTGAATATTATAATAAAGTTGATGTTGTAACAGGAGGATTTCCTTGTCAAGCTTTTAGTTACGCAGGAAAAAGACTTGGTTTAGAAGATGCAAGAGGAACTTTATTTTATGAATTTGCAAGAGCTGTAAAAGAAGTTAATCCACCTATTTGTATTGGAGAAAATGTAAAAGGTTTATTGAATCATGATAATGGTAATACTTTACGTGGAATGATTTCAATTTTAGATGAAATTGGGTATAAAGTAGTTCCAGTAGAGGTTTTGAAAGCAATTAATTATAATGTTCCACAAAAAAGAGAACGATTAATTTTAGTAGGAATTCGTAAAGATATTCCAATAGATTATCACTATCCAACGCCGTACAAAAAAATATATAATCTTTCTGATGCATTGAAAAAAGGAGAATTGTTTGATTGTAATGTTCCAAAATCTACTGGAGCTAAATATCCTGAAAGCAAGAAAAGTGTATTAGATTTAGTTCCTCCAAAAGGCTATTGGAGAGATTTACCTCTTGAAATTCAGAAAGAATTTATGGGAGCAAGTTTTTATTTAGGTGGAGGAAAAACAGGAATGGCAAGAAGAATAGGCTGGGACGAACCTTGTTTAACCTTAACATGTAGCCCTGCCCAAAAACAAACAGAGCGTTGTCATCCAGATGAAACTCGCCCTTTTACAGTAAGAGAATATGCTCGTATTCAGACTTTTCCTGATGAATGGGAATTTTCAGGGCCTATGGCACAACAATATAAGCAAATTGGTAATGCAGTTCCCGTTAATTTAGGAAAAGAGGTTGGTTATTCAATAATTAATTTTCTTAACCAATATTATAGTTTATTAAAACCTGAATAATAAGAATAATTATCAAAGGAAATTTGATCAAGAATAGAACGTTTTGAATTTTCGGTTTCTGAAGTAATTTCTTCTAAAGCCGAATTTTCATTTTCGTTTTGTTCTTTTTTTGTGGTTTCTAAAAAATCATTTATTGCAATAGGAAGCGCTTTATAAAGTTGATAGAAAGCATCTTCTTCTCCAGTTAGTAAAGCATAAAATTGATCTCCAGAGATTTTAAAAACTCTTGAATGACTATATTCTTTGCCATTAATTTCGCCTTTCCAATTTTCGTTAAAACTATTTTTCGCTAAAATCTGAACCCAATAACATTTAGCTTTCTTGTAATCATCTGCATATCGAGCCAATTTTTGAAAAAGAGCTTCCGAAGAACTGCTATTCATTGTATTATGTTTGTTTTTGATATCTGCAAATAACGTGTCATCATTTGCTTTTATATCAAATCCACTTAAATTTCCAATTTCATAACCTTTTATTCCACCTAAAATTTGTTCATGAAAAGTTCCGATAGAATTGTTTATAGATTTATCAATTTGTCTAAGAATCTCAGATTGTATCAAATCTTCTTCATCAATATTATTAAATTTTGAATCAAAAGTTAATTTAATAGTGTCAACTTTATTTGTATAAAAACTTTTTTTAGAAATCTTACTTTTAGCTTTTTGATAAGATTTATATAAATTTTCAATGCAATTTAATAAATGCTCATCTGAAATAAAGTCTACATATTTATTTTTCATTACCAGTATTGTATAATATTGCTAAGTTAGAATAATTATTCGATTATTTAAAAAATGTAATTATGACTTTACCTCTTTTCCATTTTATAGAACAATAAAATCACAAAACTAATCGCAAACGAAACGCCCATTGCAAGTGCAGAAGCTTTCATTCCGCCAGAATATTCAATCAATAATCCGTAAATAACTAAACCTAAAAATAAGGCAAATTTTTCGAACACATCGTAAAAGCTAAAATAGGTTGTTGTGTCTTCTGTTTCTGGTAATAATTTGGCGTATGTAGAACGTGATAAAGCTTGCAAACCTCCCATTACAAGACCAACCATTGCTGCCATTACGTAAAATTGAGTTTTTACATTAGGTTCATTTTTATTAATTAAATAACCAATAATACATGTAATAATCCAGATAAAAATCCCGATTAATAAAGTTTTCTTATTTCCTATTTTTCCTGATAGAAAAGAGAATAACCATGCACCTAAAACAGCTTCAATTTGGATCAATAAAATGGTCATAATCAATTCTGAAGATTCCATTCCTATTTCTGAACTTCCAAACATTGCTGCCATCAAAAAGATAGTTTGCATTGCTAAACTGTAGAAGAAAAATCCAGCCAAAAAAACACGAATATTTTTGTATTGATTCAGATCTTTGAAGGTATGTTTTAAATTTCTAAAACTCGATTTGATAATATCTTTCGGAATTTCGCGATCATATTTGTGATTTGGTAATTTACTTAATGCAATTTGTCCAAATCCTAACCACCAAATTCCTGTTAATAAGAAACTTATTCGGGTAAACATTGCTTGTTGTTCTTCTGGGGCGAATTGTATCATTGCCAAACAAATCGTCAATAAAATGACAGAACCAATATAACCAAACATATAACCTTGAGCGGAAACTTTGTCCATTTTTTCGTCTGAGACAATTTCTGGTAAATAGGCGTTGTAAAAAACTAAACTTCCCCAAAAACCTATGCTTGCGGTGATATTGAGTAATAAAGCTAACCAAACTAAATCGCTTGATGTAAAGAAAAACATTCCGATGCATGAGAAAGATCCTAAATAACAAAAAAAGCGAAGAAATTTGATTTTATTTCCGATTAAATCTGCAATTGAAGACAAAACTGGCGACAAAACAATCACAAAAAAGAAAGCAATTGCTAATGAAAAATTGAATGCGGATTCTGGTAATAATCCTAAGAATTTAATTGGTTGATCGTTCGCATCATAGGTCATTAAAGTGTAATAAACCGGAAAAATAGCAGAGGCAATAACTAAAGAATGAACAGAATTCGCCCAATCGTAAGAAATCCAAGCTCGTATTAGTTTGGGATTATCTTTTGTATTCATAAATTTTTTATAGTAATGTTGGTTAAACTTAAGAATAATTTATCAAAAATAATGTTTCGTAAAAATTAATTGTTCAATCTTCTATTCTTTCAGTTCAAATTTGGTCAGTTTATTGTCTTTGTAACAATAAAACTCATAACTATCTTCTCCAATTCTGAATACTTTTTCGAGATGGATTTTATCGTAATTAGGTAAAATCTCATTGTATTTCTTTAATAAATTTTCAGGTAATTCATTCGGTTGAATTGGACGTTCAATCTCAAATTCACCATCTAACGAATATTCCATCACAAAATCGCTGTTTCGCCATTTTAAAGTTGTTTTATTTTCGTCACCTTTACTTGTTGTTGTAAGTTGAACTTTATCTTCTTGAATGATTTTTTGGGAACTTGTATAAAAAAGTGTAATTCCAGAAATAACCATCGCCGCATAACCAACTTTTCTGAAAATAAAATCGCTAAAATAAGGTAAAATATATTTGACCGTATAAGAAGAAATAATTGAAGCAACTGCAATCGTCAATCCAAGTAATAACGCGTTTTTTGAATATAAACCAAGAACAATATAAATGATTAATTTTATGATATGAAGTATAATTTCGTTGGCAGCTCGCGTTGCAATAATTTCTTCTTTTGTTAATCCATATTTTAAATAAAATCTATTGAATAATAAACCTATTGCTCCTGTTATTCCAGAAACGAATCCAGCTAAAAAACCAACAATGGCTAAAATATATTTTGATGAAGGTTTTTCTTCATTATCTTGTTGTTTTTTGTTTAGAAATAATTGTGGAACATTTGAAATCAATAATACAGCTACAATAATTTGTAAATAAATTGGGTTGATAAATTTGATTAAATAAGCGCCCATTAAAACTGCTGGAATCGAAAATGGCACGAACCAAAAGAAGATTTTCCAATGTACAGATTTTCTGAAAGCCGCTATTCGAGAGGCAGAACTTGTAAATGTTCCGATTGTTAACGAAAAAGGGACTAACGAAGTTGGAATAATAAGATTGAGGATTGGAATTAAGATTAAACTTGCGCCACCGCCACAAATTGCACTTATCCAAAATGCTAAAATTGCTCCAATAAATAGGAGAAAAATAGTAAAAATCATGATCAGAAATTTTATTCTGTTACAAAATTAGGACGATGATTTTAGAAATAAATGTCTAAAGACTTATCTTAAGTAAAACTTAAGAATAAGTAAATCTTAATTGAAAAAGATGATTTTTCGGATAAATTGTTTGCGAAATTTGCTGAAAATTATTTTTTAATAAGGCTTTAGACGAGGCGATATTTTCTTTTTTCACCCAAGCTTCAATCAGCATATATTTTCTCAATTTCAACTCTTTCGAAATCAGATTGATGATTCGTGTTGCGTAACCTCTGTTCCAAAATTGTTCATCAATGGAATAGCCAATAATCGCTTTGTCATGAACAGGTTGAAACATTACAGTACCAATCAAGGTTTCAGAAGATTTTTCGATAACAGCAAAGCGAAATTCATATCCAGAATTCTTTTTTTCTTTATCTCTTTCTAGCATTTTGTACGAATCTTTGATCGTTTTCATTGATGCGGTTTCGCGGTATTTCATGGCTTTTGCATTCGAATAAATTTCGAAAAGCCGTGTGCTACATCAGTGTCCAAAAGTTCTCTGAAATAAATTAATTCGTCTTCCATATTTTGGTTTTAAGAATTTGCTTGACGTTCTAATTTTTCAATCAATAATGCTTTTGCATTTGTAAGCGCATAATCTTTAGCTTCTGCAAATGAAACGTTGTATTTTCGTTTAAGAGATTGAATATCTTTTGGTAAATCGTTTAAAAGTTTATCGTAATAAACATCTAACATTTCAGATGTTGGCATTTTGAAATCAATTTTTAACTGAAATCTTCTCAATAATGCAACATCAATAATATGTGGATGATTTGTTGCGGCTATCAACAACGAATTTTGTGGCAAATAATCAATTAATTGAATTACTGTGTTCACTAAACGACGCATTTCGCCAACATCTTTGTCATCATTTCCACGCGCTTTTCCGATTTGGTCAAACTCATCCAAAAATAGAATTGCTTTTTCACGAGCAGCTTTATCAAAAAGCATTCGAATATTTTGCGAAGTTTCACCAATTCTTGATGAAACAATATTACTTAAATTCAAAATCAATATAGGTTTTCCGATTTCATTTGCAATTGCTTTTGCAGATGTTGTTTTTCCACAACCTGAAAATCCATGCAACAAAATTTTATTATTGACAGGTAAATTATATTTACTCAATTCCTCTATATATCTATGTTCTTTGATAAGTTGTTTTACTTGAGCAAGATTTTGATCATCTAAAAAAACATCATTCAAAGAAATTTCTTCCTTATCGTCAACAATTAAATCGTAAATATTCATATCAATTTTACTTCAAGACTCAAAAATAAACTATTTTAATCCGAAAGCCGATTTTTAGCACAAAAAAAGCTTCAGATTTCTGAAGCTAAAATTTTAAACCGTCATATGAGAACTGATTGCAATTCTATTCCAAGCATTAATCGTGGTAATTGCAATAATGATAATCGCAATATAATTTTCAGAAAAAAGTGTTAATGCTTTTTGATAAGTTTCTTCTGATAAACCATGTTGACTAATATTTGTAATTTCTTCTGTCATCGCCAATATCACACGCTCTTCTTCTGTAAAAAGTGTCGTTTCTCGCCACGCATTCAACAAAAAAATACGTTGATTTGTTTCGCCTAATTTCATCGCGTCTTTGGTGTGCATATTAATACAAAAAGCACAACCATTGATTTGTGAAGCTTTGATTTTAATAAGTTCTAAATGTAATTTATCTAATTCAGAATTTGCTAAATAATTCTCTAGACCATACATTGCTTCGTAAGCTTTTGGTTCTAATTTTTGAATGTTTAATCGTGATTTCATTTCTTAATTTTTAACAAAGTTCGTCGATTATTTATTCAAAAAAATTAAACTGGTTTAAGAAAACTCTTTCTTTCGGATTTCGCTTAAATATTCGGGTGTGAAACCTAAATAAGAAGCTAATAAATATTGCGGAACACGTTGTAAAAACTCAGGAAAATTTTTCTTGAAGTGAAGATAAAACTCCTCTTTCGAAAACTCTTTCAAATATTTGGAACGCATTTGAGCAGCAGCATTTGCTTTTTGATAAATTTGTTTGAAATACGAATTGAAAATAGGATGTTTTTCGCATAAAATTTCTTCGTTTGTTTTACTCATTTTCATAATAATTGCATTTTCTAGAGCTTGAATATAAAACTCAGAAATTTGTTGATTAATGTAAGAAAACGAATCTGTCAACCACCAATTTTCGATAGCAAAATCAATGGTTTGTTCTACACCTTTTTCATTGATGAAAAATAATCGAATACATCCAGAAATAATAAAATAATTGTACGTACAAACTGTTCCAGCTTTATGAATCATTTCTTTTTTCTTCACCGAAAATTTTTCAAAATATTGGACTGAATCGTGAAATTCTTCTTCAGAAATTGAAGTGAAAATTTGAATATGTTTCTTTAACTGACCGAAAGAATTTTCCATTTTATAAGCTTAATATATTTCTCTTTAAAATTAATGATTAGTTTCCGAAAGGACTTAATTTAGTTTAAAATTAATCAGGTTTATAGTCAGAATTTGGAGTGCAATTTGCTTGAAATGAATCGTCGAAAGAACATAAAAATAATCTATAAAGATTTGACATTATTTTTTACTTTTACGAACCAAAAAATAACAATAATATGGCTTCAGGAATATTTGCAATTTTAGATGATATTGCAGCATTGATGGATGATGTAGCGGTTACAAGTAAAGTAGCAGCGAGTAAAACAGCAGGGATTTTAGGAGATGATTTGGCTGTAAATGCTGAGAAAGCAACGGGATTTTTATCTTCGCGCGAAATACCAGTTTTATGGGCAATTACAAAAGGCTCTTTTATCAATAAATTGATCATTGTTCCAATTGTTTTGACACTAAATCATTACATGCCAGAGGTCATAAAATATGTTTTGATTTTGGGAGGTTTTTATTTAGCTTTTGAAGGTGTAGAGAAGATAATCGAGTTTATTTTTCACCGTCCAAAAAAAGGTTCAGAAGTTATTCATGAAGATAAAGTAGAAGATAAGAAGCAAGTCTCGGAAAAATCAAAAGTGAAATCTGCAATTATTACGGACTTTATTCTTTCGATAGAAATTGTGATTATTGCATTGAGTACAGTTTTGGAACAACCAATGTTGACACAAGTTTTTACAGTTTCGTTTATTGCAATTTTAGCAACCATTGGTGTTTACGGGATTGTAACCTTAATTGTTCGTATGGATGATGCTGGTTTTAAACTTATAAAAGCATCACATGACAAAGGAGCTGTTTCTAAATTAGGACATTTTTTGGTTGACGCATTACCTTATGTGATCAAAATTTTAGGATTTGTAGGGACTGTTGCACTTTTATTGGTTTCAGGTGGGATATTTGTTCATAACATCGATTATATTCATCACCATTTACCTACAGCAATTCCAATGATGATTAGTGAAGCTTTGATTGCTTTGATTGCAGGATTATTGGTTGTGGTACTTGTCACAATAGTTAAGAAAATAATAGGTTTAGCTAAAGGTTAGGAGATAGATAGATTTCGAAAAGAATTGTTAACTATTTCGTATCTTTGAATAAAGATTTACAAATGGCAGATTATATCAGAATTCACCCAGAAAATCCACAAGAAAAAGCGATTGATCAAGTGGTTAAGATTCTACAAAATGGAGGTTTAATTATTTATCCTTCCGATACTGTGTATGGATTAGGATGTGATATTACGAATATTAAAGCAATGGAGAAACTTGCTCGATTGAAAGGTGTTAAACTTGAAAAATCTCATTTCTCTATTGTTTGTAATGATTTAAGCCATTTGTCACAATATACTTTACCGATTGATAACAGTACGTTCAAAATTTTGAAACGCGCTTTACCAGGTCCTTTTACATTTGTCATGAATGCATCGCGCAATTTACCTGTCGCTTACAAAGGTAAAAAAACGGTTGGTATTCGTGTTCCAGATCATGCTGTTCCGCAAATGATTGTCGAAAAATTAGGAAATCCTATTGCTTCAACTTCTATTTATGATGAAGATGAAATTGTAGAATATACAACAGATCCTGAATTGATTTTTGAAAAATGGGAGAAGCTTGTAGATGCTGTCATTGATAGTGGTTATGGAGATAATATTGCGTCTACTGTTGTTGATATGACGGATGGAGTAGAGGTTTTACGTGAAGGTAAGGGTGATATTGAAGATTATTTATAAGATTCAACATTAATTATATAAAACCAAAAAAGGATTTCAATTGAAATCCTTTTTCTATACTAACTAATTGATAAAATTATTTATCAATCGAACCCATTACGCGTTGCATAAAAGTATTGGCAGCAGTACGCTCGTCCAATCCTTCTTCTTCCATCATTTGCTTCATTTCCATAGCTCCACAAATGTTAGAAATCATTTCTCCAATTACTTCTTGTTCTGGCTCCTTTACAGCTGGAGAATCAGCATAAACTTCCAAAACTTCTAAAGCTGTTTCCATTGCTTCAATAGAAACGTTTTTTGCTAAATTCTTAAATACCGGCAGCTTCATTGATCAATTCTTTTACAGCATCAATTTTAGACGCAGTTACTTGTCCTACATTTTCTCCTCCTTTGAAAACCGCGAAAGTTGGTAAATTTGGAACTTCAGCTAATTTTCTTGATTCTACTAATTTTTCAGCATCAACATATAAAAACTCAGCTTGACCTTCATATTCAGCCGCTAATTTTTTGAATTTTGGTTTTACTAAACGGCAGTTTCCACACCATCCAGCACCATATTGTACAATTACTATATTGTTATCAGCAACTACTTGTGCTAAGTTATCTTGTTCTAATTCTGCAAACATTTTATTAATTTTTATAAGTTAAAAATTGGGTATAAAAAAGGCTGTCTAAGTGTTGAGCTTAGTGATTTTTATTGAAAATGAATTCGTTAAAATCTCCTGTCAAATTTTTTAGACAGCCTCTTCGTGAATTTTGAAAATCAAAAGATTTTCAAGTTATTTTTAGTGAGAAGCTAAGTAAGAAGCTACACCATCTTTAGTAGCGTTCATAGCATCTTTTCCTTCTTCCCAGTTTGCTGGACAAACTTCACCATATTTCTCAACGTGTAAAATTGCATCTAATAAACGTACATACTCATCGATGTTACGTCCTAATGGTAAATCGTTGATTGTTTCGTGACGAACAACACCGTTTTTGTCGATGATGAAAGTACCACGGTAAGCAACTGGAGCTCCTTCAAATTTTAAAGAATCGTTTTCTTCGTTGTAAACATATTCACCTGCTAATACACCATAATCCATAGCGATAGTTTTAGCAAAGTCTGCAACGATTGGGTAAGTAACACCTTCGATACCTCCGTTATCTTTTGCAGTGTTTAACCACGCTAAGTGCGTTTCTTCTGAATCACAAGAAGCAGCGATTACAACAGCATCTCTTTTTTCGAATTCAGCTAATTTAGCTTGGAATGCGTGTAATTCTGTTGGACAAACAAATGTAAAATCTTTTGGATAGAAGAATAAAACGATGTTTTTCTCTCCGATTGGCATTGAAAAGTTTTCAACGATTTCGTCTCCATCTATTACTGCTGGCGCTGTGAATAAAGGCGCTTTTTTTCCTACTAATGACATAATTTTAATTTTTTATATTTTGTTTTTTACTTCTCGATTTGATAAAACTTGTTACAGTTTTTATCTCTTTTACTGATGCAAATTTAGATTGATATTTTAAACTGTCCATATATTTTCAATTTCAAATATAGATTAAACTATAAATTATATTTATGATATATGATTAATAATAATTTATTGAAATTCAATACAACAAGCCTTTTTATCTTACCTCTACGCTAATTTACGAAGATTATTTACCTTAAAGAATGATATTCCTTATGTTGATGATTATTTAAAATGAATTAAATTTTATTTCTATATTAGTAGAATAATAAACACTATAGAATGCTAAAATATTTATTTTTAATACTTCCAATAATTGGATTTGCCCAAGATGCTGTTCGTGTAGAATATGAAGTTCGTCAAGAATTTGATAGAAGTAATTTAAAACAAACATCTGCTAGAATGGAAGAAATGCTTGTCAATTCAGAAAATAAACGATATTATTTTGAGTTATTTGTAAATGCTACAAATTCTAATTTTACAGAAATTGAACGGATCAATAATGAACAAAATCGAGGAACTTCTTTTGGATTGACAACTAATATAAGCGCAACTATTTTTAAAGATTTCAATGCAAAAGAGTTATATGAAAATAGTATAATGAAACCGAAGTTGTTTATTAAAGATTCAATTCAGTCTTTTCCATGGATTTTGAGTAAAGATGAAGCAACGATTTTGGGATATAAAGTAAAAAAAGCAATATATACCAATTCTACACAAACTGTGGAAGCGTGGTATGCACCAGATTTACCTTTTCGTGACGGACCTTCTCGTTTTAACGGATTACCGGGTTTAATTTTAAAAATTAAATTCAAATTACCATTTACAAGTGATATGGATACAAATGTTAGTTTTACGGCAATTGATTTAAAACCATACGCAGGGAAAATAGAAATACCAAATAAATCGAAGAAAGTAACCAAGGAAGAATATGACAAGGAGATTGAGAAATCGATGGGGAAATCTGGAGGAATGATTAATCAAGGTGTAGAGAAAGATTAAGAGATAAAACGAAAAAGGTTAGTGAATTCACTAACTTTTTTTGTCAGGATAATTAGAAACAAAAGTTTTTAATTTTCTACTATTAGTATAAAATTTATACAGAATGGTAAGAGATTTTGTGCTAAAAAACATGTATTAGATTTATATTCTCAGATAAGAGAGTGATTAATATTTTTTTTTAAAAATTATTAAAATACGCCAAAATATTATCTTTAATATATTATTGTTTTATTCATTAATTTATTTCGTTTTTAATTATGTGATTGATTAACAGTTTGTAAGGTGTTTTTATGATCGGTTTTAACAAATTTCTATTATTTATATTTTTAAAATCTATTAATTCCATAGACTTTAATAAAATAGGATTTTTTTTCTATTCGCTATTACTTCCTGATAATTTCATTTGATTAATTAGATTCCTGTATTGTTTTATAATTTGTTATATTTTATGTTAAAATTTTAATAATTATTTAATATTTTAACGATTATTAACACAATAAATATTTTTATTTTACAGAAATATATTCTAAAACAAGGTGTTAAAAATATATTTTATAGTATAATATTCTTTAAATATAGAGATTTGCAGTATAAAAATTTATGAATGAAGAAAGCTCAAAAAAAGTTAAGTTTCATAGGTCTGCTGCTGTTAAGTTCTCTAACATATGCTCAGATCAAAGGACAGGTGAATGATGAATTAGGTTTTCCATCACAGGATGTGGAAATAAAAGTGAAAAATCAAGACCAAACATTTTATACAGATGAAAATGGTCATTTTTCAATCGATCTTCCTTTGGGAACAATATTAATCATTAATGGTTTAGAATATAAAGTTGATCACTATGATTTGGGTATAATTGATTTGAAATCCAAATCAGAAAATATTGATTTGGATATAGTTGTTGTAAAAAGTATTTTCGAGGCACCTCAATCTGCAGGTACAACAACCTTGAAAGGTGATGATTTGAAAAACTTAAATCCTTCAACTTCGATAGATCAATTGTTGTCGGGTAAAGTTTCAGGACTATCTTCTCAAGCACAGAATGGTGCGCCGGGCAGTAACGCAAATGTTGTGATAAGGGGAGCTATTGGTTTGAATGGTGGTGTTAAAAATCCACTTTATGTAGTTGATGGAACCTATTTGTCTGCTGCGGATATTGTTGCCTTAAACCCTAATGATGTAGAGGAAGTAAAAGTATTAAAAGATGCTTCTCAGGTAGCTATTTATGGTTCTCGAGGCGCAAATAGAGTGATTCTAATCACAACAAAACGCGCTAAAAAAAATGAAGGAGTAATCTCTTATTCTTCACGTGTAGGATTTGGTGAAAATTTAGGATTTAAGAACATCAACCTAATGAATGGGCATCAGTTTTTAAATTTTCAGAATGAAATAAGTCAATTAAAAGATCTGGAAACAGGGCGTAGTTTAGGTTTAGGTGTAGCAAGAAGCCAAGAGGAAATTAACCGATTGTCTCAATATGCTCATAATTGGAAAGATGATATCTTTAAAAGAAGTGTAATTAGTTCACATTATTTGACTTTCAATAAAAATGATGGCGAAACAGCGCAATCTTTTTCATTAGGTTATGATCAGGACAATGGTACTGTAGAGTTTTACAAAGGCTTTGAACGTATTACTTCTTCCATTAACATTTCATCAAAAATGAAAGATTGGTTACGATACGGTATTGATATTAATGGAGCTTATACAAAAAGAGATTTACCATCGGACGTGTATAATTTTTCTAGTCCTTTTACCAATATCTATTTAAATTATCCATACGCATCTGTTTATGAGCTGGATGAAGCAGGAAATGTGAAATTAGATGAAACAGGCGCTCCTATATACAATTCAAATGTAAATATTTTACAAAATCCAGTTTTGGATCAAATGAAATATACTGATGCAGAATATAGAAATTTTAGGCTTTTCGGTTCTGGATTTTTAGAGGCAGACTTAACTGAAAAGTTAACTTTTAGAACCACTTTTGGAGCGAGATATAACCGAAATCAGTTTGAAAGTTTCGTTTCCCCTTTGGCTTTTGTTTCTAAAAACCGTGGTACAGGTGGAAGTAAAGCTGATATAGGAGACGATCGTTTTGCTTACAATTGGAGAAATGAATTCAATTATATAAATAAGTTTGATTTACACACTTTGCGTTTTACGTTAGCTTCTGAATATTCCAACGAAAAAAACTATAACGTCACTTTACGTAGTGAGGGGTATCCAAGTGGAGATAAAAGTGTTCAATCTTTGGCCAATAGAATTTTGAATTCTTCTTTAACAAATAGATGGGAAGAAGCGAGATTTGGTTATTTAGGAGCTGTTTCTTATGATTACAACAGAAAGTTTTTTTTAGATTTTTATTTTAGAAGAGATGGGTCTTCATTAGCAGGACTAGAAAAACAATATGGAAATTTTTGGGGAGCTTCGGTAACATGGGATGTTGCAAGAGAAGATTTTTTGAAAGGTAATCAATATTTAACGGGTCTTAAGTTAAAAGCATCCTATGGAGAAGTCGGAGATGATTCATCTATTGCAAGGTACATCAATCAGGCGTATGTTAATCTGAAAGGAAATTATGGCGGAAATACAACTGCAATTCCTCCGAGATATGCAATTGATCCTAAGATGACATGGGAAACCAATCGAAAATTAAATGTAGGAGCCGAGTTTGATTTTTTCAAACACATTGTCACAGGGTCTTTCGCGTATTTTAATGACAACAGAAAGAATTTTATTTTCAGAACGTTGTTACCAATAGAATCAGGAGATTTAAGTAAAACCGTTAATGCAGGAGAAATAACATCCAAAGGAATAGAATTGGATCTTAATATTGCAGCAATTTCTCAAAAGAATTTTAAATTATCATTTTATGGAAATTTAACTTCGGTAAATTATAAAATCAATGAATTAAATGGAAAAGATGAATTATTAATTGGCACAGGTGATGAGATTTCACCAAGCATGATTCATGTAAAAGGACAATCGCCTTATCAGTTTCGTTTGGTCCGCTATGTAGGTATTAACCCTGAGAATGGAAAAAACTTGTATTTAGATAAAGATGGCCATATCACAGAAGAGTATAGAGCTGAAGATGCCGTAGCAACAGGAAAGACTCCTCTTCCAAAATTGTATGGAGGATTTGGATTAAATACTCACTTTTACGGTTTTGATATCAGTGCAGATTTTACGTATAGTTTAGGCGCGTATATGTACAATTATACATATAGAGATTTAACAAATGCTCCTATGAATTTTAATCAGGTAGTGGAAGCAAACGATTTTTGGAGAAATCCAGGAGATCATGCAAAGTTTGGTCGACCAACTACTCTAGGCGAACAAGAATCAACAAAATATCTTGAGAAATCGAATTATGTAATGTTCAGAAATCTTTCTATTGGTTACACATTCACGGAGTTGTTGAAAAATACGTTTATTAAAAATCTGAGGCTTTATGCACAAGTACAGAATTTAGCATTGTGGACAAAATATCATGGAGATCCGGTTTCAGCTACAGGTTCTCAGAGTATGATGAGTGTCGGTGATGCGGGATATGTTTCGGGCTCATATTCGTTATTTACATATCCTCAAGTTCGTACTTACTCACTTGGTTTTAACATTACATTTTAAGAAATTATGAAAAAAAATATAATTCTACTTACAGTTTTAGGACTGTTGACACTATTTAATTCTTGTTCAGATGATGACATAAAAAAAGAATCACCAAACGATGTATTGGTTGATGGTTTTTATAAGACAGAAGAAGATTTTACAAAAGCAATTTATGGATTGTACCAAGATTTTAAACAAATCGGGTTTTATGGAGGAAGTGGCTATTCCAGAGATTTAGTGGTTGTTGGAGATATCTTGTCAGATAATTTATTGTCCAATTATGGAGGTAGAGGATCTAATCGAGCTGCAAATAACTGGACATATGATTCTAGTCAAACACCTACAGATATTTATGTAGCCGCGTATCGAATGATCTCAGATGCCAACTTTATCCTTTCTAAAATTAATAATTTAAAAGAAGGAGAATTCAAAAATAGAATAAAAGCAGAAGCGATATTGATTCGGGCAATTGCACATTTTGAAATCGCCAGACATTATGCTGAAATTCCAACTCAAAGTGCAACATCAGCTTCTTCGATAGGGATTCCTTACCTAACAACTTATAACCCTGAATTTCAGTCAAGTCGTACAAAAACAATAAAAGAAGTTTATGATAATATTACTCAAGATATAGAAAGTGTTATCAATTATTTACCAGGTAATTATCAGGATATTAATCGTTTGAATCAATATTCAGCAAGTGCTTTCTTAAGTCGTGTTTATTTGTATAATGGTAACTATGATAAAGTTATTAAGTATGGACAAAAAGTTGTAAATGAAATTCAGCCAACTTCTAAAAATGAAATTGCGAGTTTCTGGTCGTCAAAAACAAGCCAAGGAAGTTTATTTGAAATTCCTTATTTACAAGCCAATGATCCGTCAATAGGCTCTAATTTTGGTTATGGAACCAATGCAAATAATATGGTGATGGAATTCTCTGCTGATAAAGCTTTGTATGATTTGTATAATGGATCAACAGAACCGGAACGAAAAAATACATATTTTAAGATTTATAATTTAGCGGGAGATGCGAATAATGCAAATATTGTTATCAATAAATATTATCCGGGTCAAATTAAAAATTATATCAATCATGCAAGGTATTTGAGAGTAGAGGAAGTTATTTTTAATTTGGCAGAAGCTTATTATTTGAAAGGTGATTTAGTACAGTCTCTTCAAACATTAAACATAGAAAGAGCACAGCGATATTCTAATTTTAAAGGAGAGGAAAAAGGAGAAGAATTATTTGAAGCAATTATTACAGAAAGAAGAAAGGAGTTAGCCTTTGAGAATGGAGATCGATGGTTTACTTTAAAAAGACTTTTAGGAGTAAAAAACATTCCATTAAAATATAGTAAAGGAATCAAACGTTCTGGAAATGGCTATAGAGCAGATGGAAGTGGAACGGCACCTGTCCAATTAGAATTGAAAGAATCAGATTATAGATGGCAATTACCAATTCCGAAAGAAGCGATAAATAGAAATGAAAACTTAACTCAAAATAAAGGATATTAATTAAAAAAGAACTTCTTAATTGAAGTTCTTTTT
>NZ_JAOCDF010000068.1:0-1748 GCF_029840775.1 Empedobacter sp. GD03865 | reverse complement strand
AAATGCGATGTTGATTATTTCAATTCATTGTAAAACTCATTTCTAATCTTCGCTTTCGCTTGAAACCCAAACTTAAAAGCAAAAAACAAAGCTGCTAACCCAATTACAGAAAAAACAACCGAATACAATGTAACATTAAACCCTATATAAGAATCATCTAAAGCCTTTCCTTTTTCATCAATACGATTGGTAATAATATGAACATGAGTTGCTTTCTTTTAAAAAGATGCCGACAGTAGTCTCTCAATGATTCAACTAACTAAGTTATTTCCATAAAGTTGGCAACTCGATTTGCTCAAACGAAATGGTTGTAAAAATCAATGGTTTTCTATCCATGCAAATGATAAGAAAGTTAGAGTGAGAAGTTATTCATATTAGTGTGGTAACAACGATTAGTATATTATTAATTCTTGAAAACTTCTTACGATCTGGAGATTTAGTTAAAACTTATGACTGTACTCATAAGTATCGTTTCTTTTGAGTAAGTAGTTTTGCAAGCAAATTTTAATTTTTATTATGCTTACAGATCAACATAAAGAAATCATTTTAGCAACTGTCCCTTTATTAAGAGAAAGTGGTGTTGCTCTAACTAAACATTTTTATAATCGAATGTTTACTCACCATCCAGAATTAAAAAACCTGTTTAACATGGGAAATCAAAATTCAGGAAAACAGCAAACAGCTTTGGCTATGGCTGTATTGGCTTATGCTGAAAATATTGCGAATCCAGTTGTATTAATGCCAGTTGTAGATATGATTGGACACAAACATACAAGTTTAAATATTCAACCCGAACAATACGATATTGTAGGAACACATTTATTGGCTTCTATTAAAGAAGTTTTACAAGATGCTGCAACCAATGAAGTGCTTGAAGCATGGAGATTAGCGTATAACCAATTGGCTAATTTGATGATTGGTCATGAACAGAAAATGTATGAAAGTAAAAAAGAAGAAGCTGGTAACTGGCTAGGATGGCGCACATTTATTGTGAAAAGTAAGGTTGAAGAATCTGCCGAAATTACTTCGTTTTACTTAAAACCAAAAGATGGAAAAGCTCTTCCAAAACATTTAGCAGGACAATATTTAAGTATCAAAATATTTTTACCTGAAATGAATCTTGAACAAATACGTCAATATAGTATTTCTTGTGCTCCAAATGATGAATACTTTCGTATTTCTGTGAAACGTGAAAAAGGTACGAATATCGCAGTAAATGGAATGATTAGTAACTATTTACATGATTACATTTTTGAAGGTGACGAATTGGAATTGAGCGCTCCTACAGGAAACTTCGTGTTACAAGAAACGAAAAACAAGAAGATATTTATTAGTGGAGGAATCGGTCAAACTCCTTTATTGTCTATGTTAGAAACTTTTGATTTAAACGAAAAAGTACAACATGATGTCGTTTGGATACACGCATGTCGCAATAAAGAAGTGCATGCATTTGCAGATAAAATAAAACTTATTCAAAACAACCATCCTAATGTAAGTAAATATCAATTTTACGATTATATAGAAGAGTCTATTGCAGATTCAAGTGTTTTGAAAGGCCATATTGACTTTAAAAAGATTGAAGACTGGAAGTTTGATAAAGATTCTGAATATTATGTGTGTGGACCACGCCCTTTTATTAAAAAAATGATTGAAGAACTAGAAATAAATCAAGTCAATAAAGAACAAATTTTCTTTGAAGAATTTGGACCAAAATCGTTATAATCAATAATTAAAATATGGAGAAGCAA
>NZ_JAOCDF010000067.1:0-1974 GCF_029840775.1 Empedobacter sp. GD03865 | reverse complement strand
AAATATGCACCTGTTTGGATTCAGAAACAGGTTACACAACTTAAATCGTCCGTTATTTCATACAAATACTTATAATTTGTGTAGAATAACAGACGATTTATTTATCCTTTACTTTCTTAACTCTAAATTTAATCGTTTTAACCTTCGCTGATAATTTTGTAAATAATTACGTTTCAACTTTTCAGATAAATAAGATTTTGAAATTAAATCTTTTACTTTTTCTTCTTTAGAAGTTAAATTTTGAATGACTTTTACTATCGATTTCTCTGTCATTCCTGCTTTCTCGCCCAATACAAATAACTGATCAATGACTTTTCCTTTTGAAATGGTTTTAGGTAATAAACCTTCTTTTAAAGCAAAATCTGAATCCTCTATATGAATTTTAGTATTTAGTAAATCATACGCAGGACTTAATTTAAAATCACCTTGTTGCGTTTCTATTAAAGAAAAATTCTTTAAATGAGCATCTCCATTTGAAAATAAATAATTGAAAACAATTAATGTAAACAATTTAGGCGTTTCTACTTTCCATGCAGGAACATATTTATTTAAAGCTGCAAATAATTCCAAATAACTACCTTCATACTTATATTGTTCGCCATCTGTTGCAGGTGATTTACCTAATAAAGAAGCGAAATCTTCTACTGCTAATTTTTCTCCAACAGTATTATAGTCAAAGCGTTTTGTTATGTATGCAGGACTTCCACCTTTAAAGAAAATTAAAGCGTTTTCTGCTGTTTCAATTTTAAAAATTTGTTTCGCTATTTGCATCGTCAAATGCTCGTTTGCTGGTGCAAATTCACTGTTTTTAGGTAAATCAGAAATTGGCTTAAGAATATATTGTCCACTTTCGTTTTCATTGGTCAATCTTAATTCATTTCCATCAAGAATGAGCGAATATTTTTCTTGAAATCCTGAAATTGAAATATGCGTTTGATTTTGATTAAAACTGTTTTTATCTTTTCGATCAGCTGGTGAAGTATAGTTTAAAATTGGATTTACTTTTCTGCCATCAAACATCTTTTTCAATACCTTTGGACTATACGTACTAAAATTTTCTTTTAAAGAACCTGGACAATTTTTTAACTCTAAATTCATTCTACACTCTTTCTATTGTTACTGCTCCAACTGTATCTACTTTAGATGCTTGTAATAATATTCCAAAAGCATCATCTTCGTCAATTTTAAACATTTTACAAATCATTCGTTTATTTACTCCTTCTGGTAGTAAATGATAAAAAAACGGAAACAATGTATCAGATTCAAACTCGATTTGACTTTTAGGTAAGGTTAAGCTAATTGAAGGTTTAGATTCGTCAGACAACCAATTTTCATTGTATTTAAAATGAAAACTACCATTATCTAACTGAGCCAAAACTCCCGCCTTTTCGCCTTTATAAAAAATATGAGCTATTCTCATTATTTAATTATTTTAATCTCTAATTTAATTTCCAACCCTAAGGCATCACACAGTTTTTGTAATGTTTCTAACGTTGGATTACCTTTACCGCTTTCAAACTGTTTAAGTGTACGTAAGCCAACACCCGAAATTTCAGCCAATGTTTCTTGTGTAATATCTAAAACTTTACGACGTTCTTTTATCTGTTCAATTAATAATAGTGTCATATAATGCACTTTTATAGTAAATTTAGGAATAAATATAATATAAAACAATAAAAGTGCAACTAAATGCACTTTTTAGGGTTTAATATAAATTTTGAATATAATTGGCATCAATTAGTGCCATATATTGCACTATTAATATAATAATCAATGTTAATATATTACAAACTAACTAATTTATCTAATTGCTTTTGAATTTCTTCATTTTTTATTTTACGATGTGATGCATTATACACACACTTCCCATCTTTAATAATTAAGATTTGTGGTGATTCGTGTTGAACATTGTAACGACGTTCAATTTCATTAGATATTGATCTATACGTTAATAAATCTAAATAATTCAGCTCA
>NZ_JAOCDF010000066.1:0-2670 GCF_029840775.1 Empedobacter sp. GD03865 | reverse complement strand
GCAAACTGACTTAGACATCAACTTATACGACTACGGCGCACGTAACTACGACCCTGCTATTGGTCGTTGGTTCAACATTGACCCGCTGGCGGAGAAATATCGTAGATGGTCTCCTTATACTTACGCAGTAAATAATCCTATTCGTTTTATTGATCCCGATGGGATGAGTGTTGAAACATTTGATAAAAAAGCAGAAAAAACTGCTCAAAAAATAGAGAAGAAACTAGATAAGCAAATTGAAAAACTGAATAAAGGTAATGATAGTGATAAACAGAATAGAATTGCTCAATTAACCAAATCAAAGCAGGATATTTCTGATATGCGAAATGATCAAAATAATAATTATAAATTTGAAAAATCTTCTAAAAATAATGGAAATCCTGAGACAAAAAGGACTGGAGAAAATGAAATCACAATGTTTACAGATGATTTTTCTAAGCAAGTGCACGAAAGTAGACACGGAGGACAGATAGCTAGAAGTGAATATAATATAGATACCGAGGGACAACTAACTAGCGGAACATTTGGTGTTAGCAAGGAAGTAGATGCGTACCAAGCTCAATTTGGTTACGATGGAAAGATTGACTATCGTTCTAATCTTCCTGTAAGTTCTGTTGATGCAGCGAATGCTCTTAAAGCAGGAAAAGACCCTACTGTCACAACTATTAATCAATATAATCAAATTACTCCAAGTGTTGTCAACTCTATGACAGATCCTGGTTATGAACCCATATATCCTCCAAAAGGTATGTCACTAATTTATTGGAATAGTAATTAAAAATGATATGAAAGCTATAATATTATTTGCCCTTTTAGTTATTTTAAGTAACTGTAGTACAAGATCGTATAAAGAATATTCTTTTAAAGAAAAAAGAATCAGAGAACTGAGATTTAGATTTTTAAATGATAGTTTAGGTAGTTTTAATGTAAAATATTTATGTAGTAATCCAGTAATAAATATTGAACAAAAATTTAAATACACAAAGTTATCTGATAATAAAATATTGATAGAAAATATCGAAGCAAAAAATAAAAATGTTTTCATTTATATACCTTTAACAGAATTAAGTACATGTATTAATTCAAATAAATATGTTGGTATAGAAAAAATACCGATAATAAATAAAGAAGAAATTTTGATTTATAAAAAGAGTTTATTTTGGCAAAAAATTAATAATGAAAAAATAATTAGTGCTTTTACATTTAAATCTAAAAATTAAAAAAAGGTGACAATGTTCCAAATGTGTTGTTAAAAAACCAACATTCACAATAAAGTAAAAGGCAAACATTGTTTTGCCTTTTGTTATTTTACAAAGTTGCTACATTTTTAACATACAATTTCTTAAATTTACCAATAGAAGTTCTTTGAGGGCGGAGCGTTAAAAAATGTTTTGTAAACATTTTTAGCGAACGTGTACTCTTCCCTTTGTTAGGTACATTCAAAAATAGAGTTTTTATTTAATAATTGATTATTTTTATTATAATTTTGTTTGAATGTAGGAAAATCTTGTTTTTTTTCATTATTTATTTTTCCATATTTCAACAAAAAATCTCTGGGAGTAAGGTATTGTAGCGCACTATGAGGTCGCTCATTATTATACATCCACATCCAAATTTCAGCATAATTTTTCATCTGTTTGATATTCTCAAAGAGATAAACGTTTAAAAATTCTGTTCGAAAAGTTCTGTTAAATCTTTCTACTAATGAGTTTTGTGTTGGTTTTCCTGGTTGAATATATTGTAGAACAATCTGATTTGATAGACACCAAATTTTTAATTTTTCTGCAATAAATTCTGGTCCATTATCTACTCTTATTTTATCAGGTTTTCCTCGCCATTCTACAAGTTGCTTTAGCTGTGAAATGACCTTTGATGAAGGTAAACTAGTGTCAATTGTAATGGTTAAAATTTCTCTATTAAAGTCATCTATAATATTCAAACTTCTTACTTTTTTACCACACTCTAAGGTGTCGTGCATAAAATCCATACTCCAAGTTACATTTGGGTAAATTGGTCGCAATAAAGGCTCTTTTACTCTTGCTGGAAGACGTTTTTTACGTTTACTTCTAAGATTTAATTTCAGAGAGGTATATATTCTGTAAACTCGTTTATGATTCCATCCAAATCCACGATTTCTCAGCCTGTGATACATCATCCAAAATCCCCATGTGTAGTGCTGCTCTGAAAGCAAAACTAATTCTTCCCTAATTTTATCATCCTCATTATTGGGTTTCTTTTTATAAAAATAAACCGAACTGGAAATGAGGAAAACTTTACACGCCTTACGAGTACTCATTGCGTATTGTGAGCTGCAATAAGTGACCAGTTCTCGTTTCTCAGAAGGCGTTAAAGCTTTTTTGAAATCACATCTTTCATCACAACATTTTCTAGCGTTAGTTCTGCTACAATCTTTTTGTACTGAGAGAGTTCTTTCTCCATTTCCTTCATTTTAGTGAGGTGTTGAACGTCCAATCCACCATATTTACTCTTCCAATTATAAAAAGTAGGTTGACTAATTCCATGATCACGACAAATTTCATTGACCGTTTTTCCAAAATTTTGTTCAGATAAGATCTTGATAATCTGAACTTCCGAATATTTACTGTTCTTCATAGTTTTATAAATTTATAAACTATAATTATAAATGACTCTAATTTTGGGGAAGCTTAC
>NZ_JAOCDF010000065.1:0-3263 GCF_029840775.1 Empedobacter sp. GD03865 | reverse complement strand
TAATCCATAGCTTCGGTAATATGCTTATGCCCGATTATTATCCATGCCGGATCGCTCGACTAGTGAGCTGTTACGCACTCGTTAAATGAATAGCTGCTTCCAAGCTAACATCCTAGCTGTCTATGCAATCCAACCGCGTTTTTTCAACTTAGCATATATTTGGGGACCTTAGCTGATGGTCTGGGTTCTTTCCCTCTCGGACATGGACCTTAGCACCCATGCCCTCACTGCCTAGAAACATATATTAGCATTCGGAGTTTGTCAGGAATTGGTAGGCGGTGAAGCCCCCGCATCCAATCAGTAGCTCTACCTCTAATATACTTTACTAAACGCTGCACCTAAATGCATTTCGGGGAGTACGAGCTATTTCCCAGTTTGATTGGCCTTTCACCCCTACCCACAGGTCATCCGAAGACTTTTCAACGTCAACCGGTTCGGTCCTCCACTTTGTGTTACCAAAGCTTCAACCTGCCCATGGGTAGATCACAAGGTTTCGCGTCTAATACTACTGACTATAGCGCCCTATTCAGACTCGCTTTCGCTACGGCTCCGCACCTGAAGTGCTTAACCTTGCCAGCAACATTAACTCGTAGGCTCATTATGCAAAAGGCACGCCGTCACACAATTAAGTGCTCCGACCGCTTGTAGGCGTACGGTTTCAGGTTCTATTTCAACTTTCTATTCGAAATGCTTTTCACCTTTCCTTCACAGTACTAGTTCACTATCGGTCTTTGAGGAGTATTTAGCCTTGGAAGATGGTCCTCCCATATTCGGACAGAATTTCTCGTGTTCCGCCTTACTCGTTATCAACTTAATAAAAATTTCATTTACGGGACTATCACCCTCTACGGTTAACCTTTCCAGGTTATTCTATTATCCTTATTAAGTCTTTAGGGCTAATCCGCGTTCGCTCGCCACTACTTACGGAATCTCAATTGATTTCTTTTCCTATTGGTACTTAGATGTTTCAGTTCCCAACGTTCGCTCCCATTGCTGGGTGACATGCCTTCAACATGCCGGGTTGTCCCATTCGGAAATCTACGGATTAATGCGTATGTGCCGCTCCCCGTAGCTTATCGCAGCTTATCACGTCCTTCATCGCCTCTCAAAGCCTAGGCATCCGCCGTACGCCCTTTGTAACTTTTTTCTCGATTTAACCGTCATATTATGAGCGGTTATGTTAATCTTACTCGTTTTCTTGATTAATTGTATACCTTTATAAAACTTTGATTTATTTCTAAATCTGTTTGTTTTTGATTGTATGCGATTATAAATAAATTATAATCTGTTTCTAATAATGTCAATGAACTCTTCTGCTTTAGACGAATTTCGAACTTCGAGATTCGTTTATCGCTTCGTGGAGAATATCGGAGTCGAACCGATGACCTCTTGCGTGCAAGGCAAGCGCTCTAGCCAGCTGAGCTAATCCCCCTCTTTGTCGTATTTCGAAATTCATTAATCGAACTTCGTTTTTAGTAGTCTCAGGCAGACTCGAACTGCCGACCTCTACATTATCAGTGTAGCGCTCTAACCAGCTGAGCTATGAGACTCTTTAATACTCTTAAAGAGTGGTCTTTTTGTTAGTTGTAAGTCTTAAGTTATAAGTAATAAGTTTTTATTCCTTAATATTTTACTTTACCTTAACCTCTATCTCTAACTATATATTAAATACTACAGAATAAAAAGCCGAATCAAAATCAATCTTCTTACAATAGAAGAAAATTCGTCGTTCTCTAAATATGAGATGTTCCAGCCGCACCTTCCGGTACGGCTACCTTGTTACGACTTAGCCCTAGTTACCAGTTTTACCCTAGGCAGCTCCTGTTACGGTCACCGACTTCAGGTACCCCCAGCTTCCATGGCTTGACGGGCGGTGTGTACAAGGCCCGGGAACGTATTCACCGCATCATGGCTGATATGCGATTACTAGCGATTCCAGCTTCATAGAGTCGAGTTGCAGACTCCAATCCGAACTGAGATAAGTTTTTGAGATTCGCATCTTGTTGCCAAGTAGCTGCCCTCTGTACTTACCATTGTAGCACGTGTGTAGCCCAAGACGTAAGGGCCGTGATGACTTGACGTCGTCCCCACCTTCCTCGCGGTTTGCACCGGCAGTCTCATTAGAGTCCCCGTCTTTAAACGCTGGCAACTAATGATAGGGGTTGCGCTCGTTGCAGGACTTAACCTAACACCTCACGGCACGAGCTGACGACAGCCATGCAGCACCTTGCAGTCTGTCCGAAGAAAAAACTATTTCTAGTTCTGTCAAATTGCATTTAAGCCTTGGTAAGGTTCCTCGCGTATCATCGAATTAAACCACATGCTCCACCGCTTGTGCGGGCCCCCGTCAATTCCTTTGAGTTTCATTCTTGCGAACGTACTCCCCAGGTGGGATACTTATAACTTTCGCTTAGCCACTGAACCCGAAAGCCCAACAGCAAGTATCCATCGTTTACGGCGTGGACTACCAGGGTATCTAATCCTGTTCGCTCCCCACGCTTTCGTCCATCAGCGTCAGTTAATGTTTAGTCACCTGCCTTCGCAATTGGTGTTCTGCGTAATATCTAAGCATTTCACCGCTACACTACACATTCCAGCAACTTCAACATCACTCAAGACTAACAGTATCAATGGCAGTTTCATAGTTAAGCTATGAGATTTCACCACTGACTGATTAATCCGCCTACGGACCCTTTAAACCCAATAAATCCGGATAACGCTTGCACCCTCCGTATTACCGCGGCTGCTGGCACGGAGTTAGCCGGTGCTTATTCTTCTGGTACCTTCAGCTACTTACACGTAAGTAGGTTTATCCCCAGATAAAAGTAGTTTACAACCCATAAGGCCGTCATCCTACACGCGGGATGGCTGGATCAGGCTTCCACCCATTGTCCAATATTCCTCACTGCTGCCTCCCGTAGGAGTCTGGTCCGTGTCTCAGTACCAGTGTGGGGGTTCACCCTCTCAGGCCCCCTAAAGATCATCGTCTTGGTGAGCCGTTACCTCACCAACTAACTAATCTTACGCATGCCTATCCTACTGCGATAAATCTTTCAAAATCTAATGATGCCATTAAATCTGTTATAAAGTATTAATCCTCCTTTCGAAGGGCTATCCTTTTCAGTAGGGCAAGTTGCATACGCGTTACGCACCCGTGCGCCGGTCTCTAGTTCCCGAAAGAACTATACCCCTCGGCTTGCATGTGTTAAGCCTCCCGCTAGCGTTCATCCTGAGCCAGGATCAAACTCTCCATTGTAATTTTT